>JAYVVD010000220.1:0-5661 GCA_043787295.1 Ferruginibacter sp.
ACTATGCTACAATTACATTTAGTTTCACCAAACTTAATCCAACAGGTATTGCACCTTCAAACACGGGTGCAAGTTTATTTAATTGGGTTTTAACCAATAATGGAGGAGTTGGAGCAGGTCTAACTTATACTTATACCGGCACTACCAAAACCACTTCAATGAATCAATCACCGCCTGCTGCCAAGTATAAAATTACTTTTGGTAATGTACCTATTACATTGCCTGCTTTACAATCTGAAACAGATGTTAGAGTGGCGGGTCAGTTTACTGATCCTGGTAACGCTGCACCGAATTCAGCAGGCAATAACAGCTCCTCTATAGCAACTTACACAGCAGCAGGCGGCCCCTTGCCTATAAGTTTGTTAGACTTTACTGCTACAAAGCAGACTAAAGGTGTTGATCTAAACTGGCAAACAACTACAGAGCAAAACAGCCATTATTTTGATGTTGAATTTAGCAGAGACGGTAGCAAATTTGAAAGTATAGGAAGAGTAAATGCAGCAGGATCGAGCAGTACATTAAAAAATTATTTTCTTGTACATCTATCTCCTGTAAACGGCGTAAACTATTATCGTTTGAAGATGGTAGATAAAGATGGAACTTTTAAGTACAGTGCTGTACGTGCTGTAAAATTTAGTAATGCCATTTTAATTACTGCAACGCCAAACCCAACAACAGATAGGGTTTACATTACTTCAAATGAAGGTGGAGTGTTACAGTCAGTAGCATTGTATTCAATAAATGGTAAATTACTACAGCAGGTTACAAACTTTGCTTTAGGAAAAAGTATAGACCTAAGCACTTACGCACCATCTATTTATCTTTTAAAATTGATTGATAAAAATGGTAATGTTGAGACTTTAAAAGTCATTAAAAAGTAAGTTTAAATTTTAAATCAATAAAAAAATAAGGTCGGCTCAATGAAGAGCCGACCTTATTTTTTTAGGTAATGTGGTATAAAAGAGGTCTGGTTATTTAATATATAGTCATCCTTCAAAAAGTATTCAAGCCTTTATTAATATTGACTTTGATAACAGTATGGGTATAAAATATTTGCAGGATATTTGAGTTCTGCTTAAAAAACCTACAAATGAAGCTATCTTAAAGTACACCTTCTGAAGTCAGAAAACGATTTTCTAATTTTTCGTATTTGTTGTGAATATATAATATTAACACCCCAAGTAAAACTGCTACGACCGTAATAACTGTATTTAAAACTCCCTCAACATTAAAGGAAAGCTTAATTAAAATAGTAGAAATTATGAAGCCCGAATTTCTTATTACCTGGTTAAACTTATCTGTATGTAAAAATGAAAATAGCAATAGCAATACGTCAATCATAATCAGAACCGTAAAAAATTCATCAAAGAAAATTTTGTTTGTATTTTTTATAGAGATTTCTGTTTGGTTAGTAAGATAAAAAGTTTCGTAAATCCAAAAACTGAAATTATAAATAGCCAGAATTAAAAAAACCGGAACCAATATGGTGGCAATTATTTTTTTTAAATTAATAAATTTTTCAACTTCTGCTGATGTTTCTTGCTTAGGTTTTATGTGAATGGTTTTGTAGAAAACATAAATTAGGTAAAATAATATTAGCACTGCAACTACATCCAATGTAAATAATAAATCTTCTTTCTTACCAAACCAATTGTTTGTAAATTCCAGTTTATAAAAATCTTTAAAAATTCTTCTTATTACAATTAGTGTAATAATTTCATACTGCTTACCAATATATTTGGTGGTAGACTTTGGTAAATAATAAACCAGCAGGTAGGCCTCATACAATAAAATGAAAGAAAAAGGAGTGTATATAGCTACCAGAGGATTCTTTAACAACCCTGAAAAATCATCCGGCTGTATCCATTTCAAATCTACAAATGCAATTATTAGTAGATGCACTATAAAACTAATTATAGCAATATAAATAATTACTTTTTCGCTTTTATCTTTCGTTTTTTCAGATAAGAATTTATCAAATAAAGTATTAATAATTTTACTAAAAGTATTCATATTTTAAAGTTAATTATTAACTTTTTTTAGAAATTAAGATAATCCTTAATTCGTAAAGTATTTTTTTACCACCCACAAAAAAGCCCCACTTTTCAGCAGGGCTAGTATTTTATTATTGTAATTATCTTCTTTCTCTTCCGGCTCCATAAACTCTTTTTCTTTCTCTGGTCCCACTTCCTACATCTCTTGAGTTACCTTCATCGTTTGGTCTTTTAAAACCGCCATCAGCCTCGTTCATACGCACTGTACGGTTATTGTAGCGTTTGCCATCCAAAGAAGAAATCATTTGCGCTGCACTTGCACTGTCACATTCTATCCAGGTATTCATATCACGCAAGTCAATCTTACCAAGAGATTCTTTGTTCAAATTACTTTCGTCCAACACAAACTGCAACATACTTGCTTTGTAAAAACCATCTTTAGTACCAAGGTTTAAAAACAACCTTGTATATCCGTTATCTCTTCTGTTAAATGTGCTGCGTTCTTTTCGGCTGCTGTCATCACGAACAACTCCTCTGTCGTTGTTAAGAGTTCTTCTGCCTGCATCTTTTGCATTTAAGTCTTCAGCGTTTTCATAATATTTTAAGAAATGGTCAAACTCTAATGCAGCCACTCTTTGCAAAACTTCTTCTTTTGTAACGTCTGCAAATTTTTCCATCAGGTCAGGCAGGTAAGTTTCGTAATCACCATGTGAAATATCTGTTTTAATCAGTTTATCCATAAAATAAAAAAACTGTTTTCTGCACACATCTTTACCGCTTGGTATATCCATTTTATGAAACTGTGCATTCACCATTTTCTCTAAACTTCTAATTTTAAAAGTTTCTCTTGTATGGCAAATGGTAAGACAAATACCAGTTTTACCTGCACGGCCTGTACGACCTGCACGGTGGGTATACACTTCCATATCATCTGGCAGTTCGTAATTAATTACATGGGTAATACCATCTACATCAATACCACGTGCTGCTACATCTGTTGCTATTAAAAGTTGCAAAGCTTTTGTACGAAAACGTCCCATTACTCTGTCTCTTTGTTGTTGTGTAAGGTCACCATGCAAGGCTTCAATTTCGTAACCGGCTTTAGATAAACGCTCAGAAATATCCTGCGCATCTGCTTTGGTCCTTGTAAAAATAATACCGTACATATCCGGATTAAAATCTATCAATCGCTTCAGCGACTCGTAACGGCTATTTGCCGGTGCTACAAAAAACTGGTGATCTATATTTACGTTGCCACTGTTCTTTTTACCTACCGTAATTTCTTCGGGGTTGGTCATAAAGTTTTTTGCAATTGCACGTACCTGAGTAGGCATCGTTGCAGAAAACAACCAGATACTTTCTCTGTTAATTGTATTTTTCAACACGAAATCAATATCTTCTCTAAAGCCCATGTTCAGCATTTCATCTGCTTCATCAAGCACTACATATTTTACTTTTTGTAAGTCAATAGCTTTTCTTTCTATCAAATCTATTAAGCGACCAGGCGTTGCTACTACTACTTGCACCCCTCTTTTTAAATTGCGAATTTGCATTACGATAGATGCACCACCGTAAACGGCTTCTACATTTAAACCTTTGCTGTGCTTACGAAAATCTGTAAGGTCGTTTGTAATTTGCAAACATAACTCACGTGTAGGGCAAACGATCAACGCCTGCGGAAATTTATCTTCTGCTTTTATAAGATGTAATAATGGTAAACCAAAAGCGGCGGTTTTACCTGTACCGGTTTGTGCAAGCCCCACAAAATCTTTTGTACCTGCTATTAAAACCGGTATTGCTTGTTGTTGGATGGGAGTAGGTTCTGTAAAACCTAAATCTGCAACTGCCTGTACGAGGTTCTCGTTTAGGCCTAATGCTTCAAATGCATTCATGATATTAATTTGTTTAAAATGAAGACCGTGTAGTATTATTCTTGGCTGAACTCGTTTGCCGTTAGGCAATTTTGTGGAAGTCTACTTAAAGCCACTTCACAATACTGTATGGTCAAAAAAAATTATTTTTGATGATCACATAGTATGCTTCGGACCGTTGTGTGTGGAGAAAATTCTTTTTGTCCGGTTAGGTAGCTTTAATTATTGTTACCTGCTTTCAACAGCAATTGAGCATGTCATGTAATTCTCAGAAATTCTAAATCGCCGCAAAAGTAAGGATTTATTTTTAAATACATACTTTTGTTTGATTAATATCATATATTTAAGAATTTGAACTTTTTTAAACTTTATAAATGCTAAAAAGAAACTGCTTGCGAATGTTTAGAACAATGTGTATTATTTTATTTGTTTTTTTATCAGGAAATTTATTTGCGCAAGCAAAATTAGAAGATGATTTAATAAATATATTAAAGGATAGTGTAAATACAAATCAGAAAAAATCATTTATTGTAATTAGTGAAGGCGCGGGTAATGGAGTGTTTAGTAAAAAAAATAATTCTTTAAATGCCGATCAGGACGTACTTAATAAAATATTTTACACAACAACCGCAGATTATCGAAACAAATCTGGCTTAGGCCTTACGGTCAATTCAACCTTTGTACCAGAGAATGGCAATATAAATTTTTACCAGGCCGGTTTTAGTCCTTCTTATTATTATGAAAATAAAAAGATTTATACGGGTATTTCATACACACATTTTTTTGCTGCAAAAAATTCTACTATAGCTGTTAATCCTTTTAAAAATGAGATCAGCGGATTGTTTAGATGGGTAAAATCAGTGATAAGGCCAAGTGTGCAGTTAGTATATTCACATGGAAAAAGCAAGGAAATTTATGATACTAGTTTTACAGTAAATAATCCTTCGCCAACCCATATTGTTCATGTAGTTGATAATATAAACTCTAAAATAAATGATTTTACTGTAAGCTTTTCAGGAGATCATAAATTTAATTTTGAAAGGTTATTTACTAAAAATGATGAGTTTACTTTTATACCTGCCATTGCTTTGAATGCTGGCTACAGCAGTAGTTCTACAATAAGTACGGCCAATTTCTCCTCTACAAGAAAAAAGAAATCAGCATCTACTAAAAGAAGCACAACAGCAAGCAATCAGCAATCTTTTGCAATACAATCTATAGCACTCTCTACAGATTTTTATTATGGAATCGGCAAGTTTTTCGTAGAGCCTGAATTGTATGCAGATTATTATTTGCCTGCAACAATTTACAAGAGACTTGCTACTATATTTTCCTTAACTGCGGGTATAAATTTTTAATTTACATAACAAAATTTTTAATTTCATAAATGCTTTAACATTTTATAAATTGTCAATCGGATTTAAGTTGACTAATTTTATAAAATGAAAAAAGTAACAAACATTCTCGCAATTTTTTTATTAAGTTCAGCGTGCATGCAGGCACAAAATTTTCATGGTGGACTCAAAGGGGGTATTAATCTTCAAAAAATTGATGGTGTTCCATTCAAAGATAAATTTACTTTCGGCTATCAGGCTGGCGGCTATGCAGTTATTGGGCTTACATCTAAAATTGGTATTGAACCCGAAGTTTTGTTTAGTAGCGTAAATGCAGATACGGCGACACAGTTTAGTACTGTCTATGGTTTTAAAGAAATAGATAAAGTAAAATTAAATTATCTCGATATTCCTTTGTTGCTAAATATTAAAGCTGCACCATTTCTTACCATACAGGTGGGT
>JAYVVD010000221.1:0-2375 GCA_043787295.1 Ferruginibacter sp.
CAAAAAGCCAATGGCCAATGCTGCTGCAAACAATGGTTGGGTATAAATGTAATTACCGGATATAGCAGCGCCCAGGTTTTTTATTCCGTAAATATTAAACAAATAAGCACAGAACGTTCCCGGTATTGCAATCATACCCAAGGTTAAATATTCCTTGCTGCTGTATGTTGCCCAGTTTATATGATGAAATTCATTCCAGCAAAATGGGAGAATTATAAAAAAGCCAATCGTAAATACGTTCCGCAAAACAGCTATTGGATTGTATTCCAACATCAACGGTTTTACAAGTACAAAATAAAAGGTATAGGAAACTGCATTTAAGATGATAAGCAAATCGCCTATCAATACATCTCCGGGGTTACCGGATCGATCCTTTGCCAAAATTAAAATTATTGCTCCGCCAATTCCTAAAGCAAGGCCAATCAATTTATTATTAGTAAGTCTTTCTTTTAATACCCAAGCTGCAATAAATGTAATTAAGATAGGCGTAATCAATAACAGCAGCGAAGCATGTATAGAATATGTAAGAGATAAACCCTTAACAAATGCGAGCTGGTTTATAGCAATGCCTGCAATGGCACACATGAAAAATTTACCCCAATCTTTTTTTTGTATTCGTTTTTTTTGCTGATTAAATATATATAGAATCCATAATAAAATTGCAGTAACACCAACTCTTATTAAGTTTAACCCAAATGGTTTTATAAAACCACCATTAATTAAATATTTAACTGTTGTAAAATTTAATGCAAAAAATATGTTGGTTGCAAGAAGAGCAAGATGTGCTTTTGTTTTTATTGTCACTTGTAAATTCTTATTTAAGCAAGTTGTAAAACTAAACAATAAAAGATTCATGGCTTCAAAGGAGAAAATGAGATAAAAAATTTTGCGCTGAGAAACTTTTTAATATACAAAAAAAGTTAGATGAGAGACAACTTTACATTCGTATCAGTTCCATCTTCGAATGCTCCATCTTTAGCTATTCTATTTTTTTGCCTTTACCTTTGAAGCCGAATTAAAAATATTATGAGCGAACAACATTTATCTGAACAGGAAATTATAAGAAGAGAGAAACTGGCAGAACTTCAAAAAGTAGGAATAGATGCTTATCCTGCAGCATTGTATCCTGTAAATACATCTGCGGCAGCAATTAAAGAAAATTACAAGGGCGAAGAAAACAAGGCAGACTTTGCAGATGTGTGCGTGGCAGGCAGAATAATGAGTGTGCGTGACATGGGTAAAGCAAATTTTGCAGAATTGCAGGATGGAAGCGGCAAAATACAATTCTATATTCGTCAGGATGATATTTGCCCTACAGAAGACAAAAGTTTATACCAATTGGTTTGGAAGAAATTGATTGACATTGGTGATTTTATTGGTATTAAAGGATATGTTTTTACCACAAAAACGGGTGAAACATCTATTCATATAAAAGAGTTTACCATTTTAAGCAAAGCGCTTCGTCCTTTACCAATTGTAAAAGAAAAAGATGGTCAATCGTTTGATGAGGTAACAGACCCCGAGTTTCGGTACCGCCAGCGGTATGCAGATTTAATTGTAAACCCTGGCGTAAAAGAAGTCTTCATTAAGCGTACAAAAATGATGAATGCGATTCGAACTTATTTAAATGAACAAGGCGCATTGGAAGTAGATACACCGGTATTGCAAAGCATTCCCGGTGGTGCGGCGGCAAGACCTTTTAGCACACACCACAATGCATTGGATATGCCCATGTATATGCGCATAGCAAATGAACTTTACCTCAAAAGGCTTATCGTTGGCGGCTTTGAGTGGGTATATGAGTTTAGCAGAAACTTTAGAAACGAAGGCATGGACCGCACACACAATCCTGAATTTACGGTGCTGGAATTTTACACAGCCTACAAAGATTACGAATGGATGATGGATACTACGGAGCAGTTATTAGAAAAAACTGCCATTGCTACCAACGGCGTTGAGACTGTTCAGGCAGGCGAAAATGAAATAAGTTTCAAAGCACCATACAAACGTATAACGATGTACGATGCCATAACCGAACACACTGGTTTTGATATTAGTGAAATGGATGAAGAAGGAATTAGGAATGTTTGTATGCAGTTAAAAATTCATGCTGATGCAAAATGGGGTAAAGGAAAATTAATAGATGAAATATTTGGAAGCAAATGTGAGCATCATTATATACAGCCAACATTTATTACAGATTATCCAGTGGAGATGAGCCCGCTTACAAAAAAGCACCGCAGCAAACCAGGCCTGGTAGAGCGTTTTGAACTGATGATAAACGGAAAGGAAATTGCCAATGCATATAGTGAGTTAAACGACCCAATAGAACAGCGGGAACGATTTGAAGAACAAATAAAATTAATGGAGCGTGG
>JAYVVD010000222.1:0-3152 GCA_043787295.1 Ferruginibacter sp.
ACCTATTAATTTTGCCATATGTCAAATATATAAAAAAGGCTGCAATTTAATTGCAGCCTTACTCTTTTGTGGGGTATATTACTTACCGATTAGTACTTCATACTTTAACCTCTTATTATCAGAACCTTGCAGGGCAGTTGTAAACTTATCTACTCCTGTATCTTTCCTGTTGTTATAACGGTACTCAAACTCTGTTGCATAACGCTGCAAATGCTGTGGAGATACAAAGTGATAGATGCCAATGATACCACGCTTGAACGTGCTCCAAAAGTTTTCTATGTTATTATTAGTGAAACCACCCCTTACATATTCTCCTTCACTGTGATTAATTGAGACGTGCAAAAAATCAGCATCTAAAGATGAATGATATTGACGGGCTTCATCTGTTACCATAATAGTTCCATTCGCAACCCATTTTTCTATAATAGGTAGGATAGTTTTAATTTCTGTATTAGGTATTACAGTAGTTCTAACTTTGCCATTTAGACCTACAGCACCCAATACAATAGCTTTTCCTTTCCCCCCTTGTGTGTTTTTATGTTTTTTATCAACATGACGATTTTTGTTAAGTCCACCTACTAATGTTTCATCTATTTGCGTAACTGCTTGAAACTTTTCTGTATGACTATCTTTCAGCATTTCACGTATGCGATGATTTAAAAACCATGCTGTTTTTTGGGTAATACCTAATTGCTCCGCAAGTTGTAAAGATGATACACCTTTCTTTGATGTAGAAATTAAGTACATAGCAGCAAACCATAAACGCAAGCCTATTTTAGTATTTTCAAATATTGTTCCTGTAGTTACTGTAAACTTCTTTGCACAAACTTTTTCGCCACATTTGAACCCTCTATTGGTACGATATATTTTTGTTGAACCGCAATGATGGCAAGCCACATTACCGCCCCAACGCTTTTGCTCGTAGTATGCTTTACATACTGTTTCTTCTTTAAAGAAATCCAGTAGTTGTTGTAGATTTTTGAATTGACTTTCCATCTTGCTTATTGTTTTACACAAAATTAGGTATTTAATGGGACTAAACACTAATAAATATGTTAATAATATGTTAACGTATTACCTTATTTACTACTAAATTATTTTTATATACCAAAAGATGTATAATTTAGTGTTATAAAACATAACAAATGGAAAATATAAAAATTGATGAGGCAAAAATAAACGATGCTGAACCAAGTAAAAAAAACAAGGGGCACGGGGTTGGCGTTGCTTATCCTGTTGAAACTTTAGATACTATGCTCGAGTTTACTAAAAATCTTGTGGTCGAACATGGGACTTCAAAAACAATTACTAAGCAAGATATTGCTAAAGCTCTAAAAAAGCAGATAAATTCACTATCCCTTTTTTTTTCTACTATGTCCCAATATGGCTTATTTTCTGTTGTTCATGGTAAAGGATATTTGGCTACTGATCTTTACCGGAAATTTACAGAGCCAGTACAAGATAATGATGAATATAAGGCAAGATTAACGATGTTTCAAAATGTGCCTCTATACACTAAAATAGTAGACACCTTAAACGGGCATCAGTTGCCAGCAGATGAAAAAAGGTTTGCAAATCTTTTAAAAGGAGAGCCATATAATGTAAACCAAAATTCATCAGAAAAAGCTGCAAAAATTTTCTTTGAGAACTGTAGAAGTTTGAACCTTCGTGATAATAATGGTAAGTTTAAATTTCCTGACTTAAATACTGGCTTACCACAAATCAACAATCATAATAACGGTCAACAACACACAGGTCATCATCATACCGCTCCGCCAGATAGCAGTCTGATTAAGTTACCAATACATTTACCTGGCGAAGGTAATCGGGTAGTTTATTTTGAATACCCCAAAATATTGAATAAAAGGGATTTTAAGGTTATTGCAAAAGCTTTAACGTATGTAGCAAGCGGTTTAATAACTGATATTGAAAATGAGGATTACGAACTTAAAATAACAGTTTCTGAAGAAGGCATTGAAAATAAAGCATAAAAAAAATGGACTTTTTAGCCCATTTTAAAATAGTTGTTCCAAAGCAACAAAATAGGAAATAACGGCAAAAATAGATCTGCCGTGAACCTTGTACAGCAGCCATCTCATAAGTGGTTTCTCATTAGACGAAAGTGCTGTGCGGGGGTTTCTCTTTTTTAAAGGTACAAAAAAATCAGTAAATTAAATTTATGGCAAAAACAATAAAGAAAGTATCCCCTAAGAAAATATCTAAGACCCGATCGGAACATTATGATAAACCTTTATCCTACAATGGTACGTTTGAGGATATGATAACTATATCGACAACTGGGGCAGGGGTAAAAAAGAAAATTGACAGCAATGCAAATAAAAGTAGTAAAAATAAGTAATTGAGTAAGTTATCAGAACTAATAGATCAGGCACTTAAAGAAGATACAACAGTATACGCTCCCGTAAGTTTTGGCAATATTTATAATGTTGTTTCACAAAAAATTATAGCCGATACCAATGTTGATTGCAAGGGAGCAGATGTGCAAATAACAGCTTACGATGTATCTCATATTTTTAAAGGGCACAGTGTTGATGCTGAAAAAAAAGCTGGGAGGGGTCAAATAGGAGTAACTAAAGAGGATTTTGATTTTATCAAGCAAATTATTTTTGAATACGATACGGTTGAGAAGGGGAAAGATGTAAGAAGGTCAGAAGGTCTAAAGTTTACAAAAAGAATCGCCGGAATAGAATATTATATAACTGTTTCTGTTGATGGACACCCGCCTAATAGAAAAATGGTTGTTAAGACCATGTATAAAAGAATTTAAAAAGCCACTTTGTATAAACAAAGCGGCTTAAAATCTTATTGTAACAGGGAAACGTGGTACTCTTGAATTGTTTCAAAAGCCGTCGCTCATACGCCCAAAAACGTTGTGCTACGCCATAAAGATATAATGAATATTTCTTTATCTCAAAATAAACAAATTACTTTAACATTTAAGTAAATTATTTAGTATTTATAACTAATAATTGAATTACCCGAAAGAATAAATCTAATTAGTCCCAACACCTATATAGTTGCCAAAAAGAACAATGAAAAAATTTACCGTTTTATCTAATACCTTACAAAAAATTACGCTATTAATTGCACTTCTTGGCAGTCTCCAGCTTGCAAATGCACAAGCTGTAATT
>JAYVVD010000223.1:0-3358 GCA_043787295.1 Ferruginibacter sp.
AATGGTACCATCAACCCTATTAACGGACCTGCCACATACCATTCCCAAGGTTGTTTCAAAAATTCAATCATAATAATTCTAATTTTTATACTAATCTCGTATACCAAGAAAAATATACTGTGACAATTGTCACAATCGCTACATTTTTAAAATTAAAATTATACGAATTTATAATCCACGCCATACACTTGCGTTAGCATAGTGGATGGTGCATCTAAAATAATGGCATTTTGTTCTGGTGTAGGTGTAACGGGTGAGTTGACAGCCAAATACTCCTTCATTACCTTGTGTAAAGTAAATGGTGTGTTGGTGCCTTCTTTTACGTTCAGAATGCGGCAGAGCATAGTTTCAGGGTCACCCTCCCGCTCACATGCACTCACTACATACATCTTTTCTGCATCCAGTTTTTCGCCATTTACAGTTACTGATTTAACCCGGTTGCCCATTTGTTCAAAAGCTTTAAATTCGACCTTCATTCCTTTAAATTTAACAACCCACCCTCCTAAACGCTTTGAAGCGTCCTCTGCAAATACGTTATTTAACTCCTTCTCTAACCATTGGTTGATTTGTTTGCCTGAAACTTTTGCTGTTCTTACTGTACTGTCTACCGGAAGCATATCAAAAATATAACCCTCTGTAATCGGAATATTTCCTGTTGCATCGGGTGTGGTGTTTGGCGGACAAAAACGAAACCCGTTCGATAAAACAATATCAGGTTTTACTTTCCACATTAATGCGTCTATAATCAAAGTATCAATGGGATTTTCCACAACAAAATAACGGTATAAAGGTATAGTGCTATAGCCAACTATTTTTGTGATGTCTTTTTTAAGTGGCTCTTCATTTTTTGTAATGATTGCCAGAACAGCAGCATTTGGTTTATACTGCTTCGCATTCACTTCATCAAGGCTGTATGTTTCCTTTACTATTTTTCCATTTTCAACTATAAGGTCTAATCTTCCCACGAAAGAACCGAAAGCTCCCGGCTCAACCACTTTGCTATATTTGCATTGTATAGGCTTGCGAACACGTTCATGTGTATCGCCTCCAAAAATGTAGTCAACCTCTTCACATTCCGGTTTGTTTGCTAATGCAATTTGCTGCGATA
Organism: Ferruginibacter sp.; assembly: GCA_043787295.1. GTDB lineage: Bacteria > Bacteroidota > Bacteroidia > Chitinophagales > Chitinophagaceae > Ferruginibacter. Next base: position 1,109 of record JAYVVD010000223.1, read on the forward strand.
AACCCAAGTGCGATAACAGGATTATAAAGTCGCATTGCTCCTGCTCTTTTAAAACTTTTACATAGTATGCTAAGTTCTCTTCGGGGAAGGTATAGATAATGCCTTTGCTGTAAGCAGGCGACTGGCGAAGGGGAACCAAAGGATCAGTATAACTAACAAAGCCGATTTTTATACCCGCAGCATTCCATGTGTAATAAGGTGGAAAAATCAGCTCGCCCTTTTTTCCGTTACCCAAATCATGATACATGTTTGAACAGATCTTGGGAGCATTTAAACCACCCATTAATTTCAACATATTCTCTTTGTAGTATACAACCTCCCAATTACCGGGTATGTAAAGGTTGTAATCGAGTGCATTCAAAATAGGCTGCAGAGCCTTACCGGTTGTTTTTACACTTAGCTCGCTACCCTGAAACATATCGCCGGTATCAATTATAAATGTGTTAGGATTTTTTTTACGTGCTATGTCAAAATAAGTTTTAAGATTTGCATAGCCGCCTGTTTTGCGGAATACAGATTTTCCATTCTCCCAAAACAATTCATCGTGTGGATGCAACTGACAATGCACATCTGTGGTTTGTAGTAAACTAACTATCTGTTGCCCATGTTTTATTGGGGCAGTAGTTGCAGCATTATTTTCTTCATCTTTAATTATATTAGAGAATGCTGAAAGGGGGTTCGCAGTTATTCCTAAACCTGCAAGCGTTGAAAACTTTAAAAAATTTCTCCTTGTATTTTGGTCATTCATAATTTAAAAATTAGTTTCTTATTTATACTGCAGGTATTAAAAAATCCGCAAAAAATAATACGAACAATAATAATTTTTGTAACCGCTTAGAGTTTATTTTTTATTTAGGAAGTTTTATCCGTTTTTTGAATTTTTCATTTTTATTTCTTTTTTAAAAGCACCGAACAATATTGCTCCGAAAAAAGCAAAATAAATTGTGCTTCTAAATGGATTGGAGGTAATGGCGCAAGTTCCTGTTAAACAGCCTACGTACTTATAATAGATAAACCCTCCAGAAGCACCCAATAATGCCCCAATAAAATATAGCTTATTTGATACTATCCACTTCTTCATAATTAATTTGTTTTTAAATTAGCGTTCCCCGGATTAACAGCGCAACCGTTTGTACCACAGCATCCCATATTTGCAATTGACATTCCTGCGAATAAAATACCTAAAATTATGGTAACTGTTTCTCCAACAACTATACCCTGTATTACAATGATAATTCCTACTAACAATCTTACTATTCTCATAAAATTCCAGCCTTGTAATACTGTTTTCATAATAAGTGTATTTGTTTTTTAAAACTTGTCCATGCGCCTCCGTTGTATACTTCAATTCCGGCAGCCGTTAAAATAGATTTTGCTATTCCGCTGCGGTTGCCGCTTCTGCACACAGTAATAATTGGTTTATTTAATTTTTTTAAGGCTGCCACTTCTTTCTTAATGACCTCAAGCGAAATATTTTTTGAGCCTTGAATGTATCCTTTCTGGTATTCACTTTTAGTTCTTACATCTACTATAACAGCACCATCTTTTACCAGCTTTGAAAAATCTATTGCAGGCTTAAAAATATTTTTAAAAAAGTTCATCATTTTATTTAATTATTTTAATGATTCTAAAAGTTCATTTAAGCCACCACCATTCACGGCCTCAGCAATACCATTTTGTTTTAAAATAGAAATTGCCATTCCACTTCTGTTCCCGCTTCTGCAATATGCTATTATTGGCTTAGGCATTTGTTTAAACTCAGTTATTCGCTGTACCACCTGGTCTAAAGGAATATTGATTGCATTTGGATAATGGTTTTCGGCAAATTCTTCCGGTGTTCTTACATCAACTATTGTTTTATTATTTACTGTGCCTTGCATAAAATGTTTATTAATTTTGAATAATATGGTTTGTAATAATGCATTTAAAGCTTACAAATATTACCCACATAGAAATTTTATAGTTACTTAACAGGTATCATTTTCGTGGTTTAAAAGGTTCCATCATTTGTTCAGTAAATTTATCAGGATAGTTTTCCACTCCCTTAAAACCAAGTGTAATATCTCTTCCGTTTACCGGAACGTAGGCAGTGCCAAAAATATAATCCCACAGGCTTAACGACAGACCGAAGTTTACACCGTATGGTACGGGCAATTCTTTTGAGTGGTGCCAAATGTGCATTTTAGGGTTATTAATTATATACTTAAACGGACCATAAGAAATACCAATATTGCTGTGGTTTAAATGACC
>JAYVVD010000224.1:0-5931 GCA_043787295.1 Ferruginibacter sp.
CAAAAAAATTTATTTAAAATTTTGAAAGAGTATAGTTGCTTGCATAAAATTTATTTTGCTCAGTATGCTTTCGCTCTTGTTGGCATTATGAAAAAAGTAAAATATTTAAATTAATTATTTGCTTATTTGGGGCTTGACCATTGGTGTGCAGCGCAGAAAAGTAGCAAGGCGCAATAACACTTTCTGAATTTTTATCTAAAAAGATAATATACCCCACTCCTTCTTCCCTTGATGGGTTTAAATAATCAAAAAAATGTTAACCTAAAGTTGAGGAAGAGATTTTTTCCCGAATCCTGCGAAAGTCATCTCCCTACACCATTTATTAAACCCCGCTGCATCAAAACCCGCAGCAAAATCTTCTTCAATATTAAACTGCAGCAGTTTATTGTTTTTTAAATCAATAGTAAGTATATTATCTTTCCAAACTACCTGTACCAAATCTGCCCATGTATATTTTTTTACGGGGAAAGATGGATAGACAATGCCTGCTTCGTTAAATAAAATGATTGTTTTTTTATTGGTAAAAAAACTCATCACAGCAAAAAAAAGCAACAGCACACCCATCCAGAAATTGCCATAATAAATCCACAACAATGCGCTGGCTATTAAAGTAATTTCTATGACCGGAGATTTAATGTGCTTTTTATTGAGAAGAAAATAAAGCCATGGCACAGCATTTAAAACCAACGCAACAATTGCTAAAACAGCATCAGTTGCACGGGTTTGTAAAAACACATAGCCAAAACCTAAAAAGTTTAATGTGAAAATAATAAACGTAACAACTTTGTAAGTGTTAATACGCTCATTGGGTATTGGTATAACAAAACTATTCACTTACAGTTCTGCTTTTTGTGAGCAAATTGCAAAGTTTGTATAAAACCCTTGCACCAACATTTTCATCCCACTCATCGTGGCTTATACCAATTTCATTTAAGTCGAATCCAATTAATTTGCGACCGCTTTTCAATACTTTTTTAAAAAGGTAGTATATTTCCTGCACCTCAAAACCGCCGTGCACTGGTGTTCCCGTATGCGGGCAAAGTTTTGGGTTTAAGCCATCAATATCAAAACTTATAAAAACATTTTGTGGAAGCGCATTAACAATTTCGTCCGTTATAGTTTTCCAGTTTTCACCTTCGTATTGTCTTTCTTTAATTGCCTTATCAAAAAATGTTACCACACGCCCTTCACTTTTTTGCATGTAGGCTAGTTCTTCATCACAATAATCTCTTACACCTACCTGTACCAGTTTTTTAAGTTGTGGTATTTCTTCCAGCGCATTGTACATAATAGATGCATGAGAATAATTGAAGCCTTCGTAAGCTTTTCTTAGATCCATGTGTGCATCAATTTGTAAAATGCCAAAATCGGAATGGTTTTCTGCAATTGCTTTAAAGAAACCAAGTGGTGTACTGTGGTCGCCACCAAGTAATCCGACTAATTTACCTTTTTCCAGCAAATCTCTCGTTTGCTCATATACCCAGTTGTTTAAAAAAAGACTCCCTTCATTTATATCCCGAAGGGTTTTGCACATAAACTTGTTCTCCATTACAATTTCTCCATGAGAAATATAATTTATGTATAGTTCCGCCTCCTTTCTTAAATAATCACTTTTTGTAAGAATCTTTTTATCAGGCTTGCGCATATAAAACCCTTTGCGCCATTCATCGTTAAACTCATCATCAAATAAATCCACCTGAAGACTGGCATTAAAAATATGGTCTGCGGCCCGGGCTGTACCTGCGTTGTAACTTACTGTAACTTCCCATGGTACAGGCACAATTACAAGGGTTGCTTCTACTTCAGTAAAAGGGAGACCAAAAATATTGTTATCAGGGTTGCCTACAGAATTAGGGTCAAATTGCGACAGATCAGACATTATTATACTTTTGAAATTTTTGCAAAGATAGGGGAGCAAATTAAACTGATAGTAGCAACTTTTTAATATTAACAGCCTATAATTTAGGCTGATAATGACTCGCATTAATTTACTAAAAGCAAAATTTAGATAATTATTCGAATAAGGCTGGTTCAATTGATTAACTTTGCAACATATAACCAAAATGAAAAAAACACATATCATATTTTTAATTGGAATAGCTGCGCTGATAGTGGGTTTGATAAGTTTTTCTGCCGATTTTTCAACATACGATACGATAGGCTCTGCTAAAGAAAAGCAAGGGAAATTTGTTCATATAATTGCAAAGCTCGATAAGACTCAGCCCGTAGAATACGATGCTATTAAAAACCCCAATTACCTTACCTTTTTTGCAGTTGATAGTCTTGGTGGCAAAACGAAAGTTGTTTTTCACAACAGCAAACCTGCTGATCTGGAAAAAAGTGAAAGACTTGTAATGAAAGGAAAAATGGGAAAAGAACATTTTGAATGCAGTGATATTTTACTAAAATGTCCAAGTAAATACAAAGATAATAAACAGCAGCTTCAAAATGAAATGAAGCAACAGACATCTATGAAATAACCAATTGAGGATTCAAAATAGCATACATGAAATTTGAAGGTGAACATTTATTACCAGGACAAATAGGGCATTTTTTCGTTATACTTTCTCTTGTAGCATCACTTATTGGAACTATATCTTTTTTTAAAGCTTCCCGAACTTTTGATCTTGTTGAAAAACAAAACTGGCTTAAAACTGCTAGGCTTGCATTTTATACACAGGTTGCGGGTGTGTTTGTAATTTTTGGTTGTATACTTTATATATGCTCCAATCATTTGTTTGAATATATGTATGCCTACAAACATGCATCGCTGGAGCTGGAATACAAATATTTATTATCCTGTATTTGGGAAGGCCAAGAAGGAAGTTTTCTTTTATGGACCATCTGGCATGGTCTGTTAGGAATTTTTCTAATTAAAAAAAGTAAAGAATGGGAAGCGCCTGTATTGACCGTTGTAAGTTTTGCGCAATTCTTTTTGCTGCTGATGATTTTGGGGATTCATTTTGGCAATATTAAAATTGGTAATAGTCCATTTAGTTTAACCCGAAACGAAATCAGCGCCCCTATTTTTGCACGTGCCAATTACCTTAATTTTATAAAAGACGGGCTTGGATTAAATGTGCTTTTAAGAAATTATTGGATGGTAATTCATCCACCAATATTGTTTTTGGGTTTTGCCTCTACGCTTATTCCCTTTGCATATGCGTATGCGGGTATACAAACTAAAAGATACGGCGATTGGGTAAAAGAAGCTTTGCCTTACACTTTAATGTGTGCTGCCATTTTAGGTGTTGGTATTATGATGGGTGGAAAATGGGCTTATGAATCTTTAAATTTTGGTGGTTATTGGGCCTGGGATCCTGTTGAAAACGCATCGCTTGTTCCATGGTTATTATTAATAGCAGGAATGCATACAATGGTCATCTACAAAGCAACAGGGCATTCACTAAGGGCGAGTTATTTATTTGCATTTCTTACATTTATTTTTATATTGTATTCTACTTTTCTAACACGTACAGGCGTGCTTGGCGATACATCTGTGCATGCTTTTACAGAGACAGGAGAGGATATTAATTTTAGAATTTTTGGAACACTCCTTTCTTTCAAAGCAATGAATGGACTTATTTTACTTTATCTTTTTGCATTTGCAGTTCCATCACTTTATTTACTTGCAAAAAACTATAAAAAAATTCCAACTATTTACAAAGAGGAAACTACAAATTCCCGAGAATTTTGGATGTACATTGGCTCACTGGTATTTTTTTTAACCGCTGTATTTATTATTGCCAAAACTTCGGTGCCTGTCTATAATAAAATATTCGGTACTAAGATTGCGCCTCCGGAAGATATAGAGTTTTCATACAACAAGGTAATTGTGTTGGTGGCTATAATACTCGGGTTTTTAACAGGCGTTACACAATACTTAAAATACAAAACAACAACGGGGAAATATCTTATAAAAGAGATATGGTTGCCCACAGTAGTTTCTATCATCATCATGTTATTGCTGGTTATTTTTTACCCTTTTTCTTATTACAAACAAGGTGCAGGTTTTTTGGGGGCTATGTATGTTGCAGCATTTGCAGTAATTTATTCGTTTGTGGCAAATGCCTTTTATATATGGACAGTACAGAAAGGAAAAATATTAAAAGCCGGCAGCCCTGTTGCCCATGCAGGTTTTATGTTGATGATTATTGGAATTCTTATTTCTGCAGGAAATAAAAAAGTCATCAGCAGCAGTACAGTTAACGGAATAACATTGCCAAGCAGCGGTAAAGACCCAATGACAAAAGAGGTTGATAATCCAAGGGAAAACCTAACGCTTTTGAGAGAAGTACCTGCAAGTTTAGATGATTATAAAGTAACTTTTTTAAAGGATTCTGCTGGGCACGAAAAAGGAAGAAAATTTTACAAACTAAATTTTGAAAGGAAGGATAAAACCAGTGGTAAAACAATTGAACAGTTTGGTTTGGAGCCTGATGTTTATCAGATGAAGGATAATAACATGAGCAGTAATCCTGATACAAAATCCTATTTGTTTAGAGATATTTTTACCTACGTTTCGTATGCGTTAAATAAAACCGGGCAGCAGGAAGATACTGTAAAATTTAGTGAAGTAAAGTTGAACGTTGGTGATACAGCATTTTACAGCAATGGATATTTGGTGTTAAACAAAATTGTAAACAACCCTGTTAATAAAAAATATAACATAGAGCCAGGGCAGGTTGCTCTCATGGCCGATATGACGGTGACCAGTAAAGAAAAACAAACTTTTAGTGCAAAGCCTTTGGTAGTGGTTGACAGCTTGGGAATTGTAAATGCAGATGACACCGTATTTGCACAAAACTTATTTGTACGTTTTATCGGTATCGATGAAAATAAAAAAATACGGATCGGTATAAAAGAATCTAATACACTTATTGATTATGTAACTGTGAAAGCGTATGTTTTTCCATTGATAAATTTGGTTTGGATCGGGTTAGTAATAATGGCTGCCGGCTTGGTTTTAAGCATGCTGCAAAGAGGTAAATTTACCAAATTACAATCCGGTATTATATTGTTTTTATCTGTAGCTTTTGTATTTTATATGTTTTTGCTGGCGAATGCCTAAGGCAATTTTACCTCCACTACAACGAGGCTTTCCATAATCAATTAGTAGTTCAAAAATAATACAAAGTTTGCGAGGGACGGGATTGCAGCGAGTAGTACTGTGTAAAGCTCGGTCAAATGTTCATTATGATCAACCTTCACCGTCCCAATCCATTTTATTAAAAATTTAAGGTTACTTTAAACTGATTACGGTATTAATTTAAGAACTTTAATTGTAACAAATTCGTTCGTATCCGCAGTGCAGTTATTTATAAAAACTTTTACGCTCCTGTTTTTTTGCATGCCATGCAGCCTGCAATTAATTTATGCGCAACAAAACAATATAAATGATACAATAAAAACACAGGCAATTATTTACGAAGGTGATACAATTGAAATGAAAACGCTGGAGTTTGCATTTGCATACGCAAGACTAACAGCTGCGCAGGTGAAGGCAAATGCTAAATATAATAGACTGAGAAATGCCATTTATGTTACTTACCCTTATGCAAGAAGAGCTGGTGCCGTTATGAATGACATAAATGAAAAAATGGCAACTGTAAAAAGTAAAGACGAGCAAAAAAATTACATTAAATCAAGAGAAAAAGAATTAAAGAAAGAGTTTAGTGATCCGCTTACAAATCTATCAGTCTATCAGGGTAAGGTGTTGATGAAATTAATTAACAGGGAGACCGGAAACAATTGCTACGAAATAATAAAGGAATACAAAGGTGGTGTTACTGCAAGGTTTTACCAGACTGTGGCCTTTTTTTTTGACAGTAACCTTAAGCAGTCGTACGATGCAGATACTGATGATGCAACAATTGAGCATATTGTGAAAGAAGTACAAAGAATGTACGGCTACAGCAATCCTCCACACAG
>JAYVVD010000225.1:0-3443 GCA_043787295.1 Ferruginibacter sp.
CCACATACATCAAGAGATGTTAATGGTGCAAATCCTGCTTGCGCTCCACCTTGATAACTACCATCACCATAAGTCATTACACTTCCATTCCAAAATGCATTATCGTACGCAACTCCGCTGTGAATATAACTTTTAATAGAACTGTTTTTGTTATCATAACTAAGTCTGCCATGTATATTTTTCCAATACTGATATACTATGCCGGCACCCCAATGTGCATCAAAGGCAAAGTCATCATTTTCTGCTTCATTTTTGCCTCCTCTATTATGCTCCGCAGTAGTCCAGTTATTATCTAAATCAGTAAATGATTTAGCCGAACCATAAGCAGGTACAGATACCGGTGCTCCGCCTACACCATTAAGATCGTAAGTCTGTTCACTTTGGTTACTTCCAACTCCATGAGAACGCTTGTCTATTAATACCCAAGGATTCTGACCCGGTAAAAAAGGCGTGCCATTTGTACTATTTACTATAGATGCTCCATTCCCTGATGGGTCGTTGGCTGTACCGGAAACTTGTGTAACACCAACGTTGCGTATTCCTGCATAACGGGTTGGTAAACCAACTGTGGCAGTATCACCAACAGCATCAGGAGAGACTACATCAGCATTACCACTCATAATAAACGCCACCTCAGGCACTATACTATTAAATGATTTTGTATTATCAAAATCAGGACTTAGGTGCTTAATAATTTTATCATATAGCATTATTTTGCCAGTATGTGCATTTACATATACCCATCCACGACTTATAGGAGTGCCTGCATACATATCAAATTTGTATGCTAAATCACTCACATTTTTTTTACTATAATCTTTTACAATCACAAGTTCGCCTTTTGGTAAAAGTTTTTCGTAGGCATCATTATATAATAGTTTACGAAGAGGGTTAGTTTCTAAATCTCTTGCTTCTTTTGCCTGTTCCCATGCATACTTAGTTGCATTCACATAAGATTTGGCAAATTCTAAAGCTTTTGCTTCAGTAAGAGTTGGTAAGGTTTTTATAGTTTTAAGTTCATAATATTCCATTGTAAAAGCTTCCGTTTTATCATCCTTCATTAGTGCATTTAAAATACCATGTTCTACTTTTACACCTTTAAAATATTGCTGGAATTTTTCAGTGTGGATACCTTTAGTGGGTACTGACTGACTACTTTTAGAAAAAGATGAACCCCCAGAATCATTTATCTTTCGGAACTCTGTATTAATATCTGCTTTTACCAATTGTTTTAAAATGGCGGGTGTTTCTGCTAGGGAAATTTTTGTATTTGGTGCAATTCTAATTAGCGAGGGAGTATTTAAATCCTCATTAATAACAAATTTTTCCACCCTTTCATCTTTTTCAAGATGTAGGTTTTGCTTTTCTGTCTGTGCAACTGCAGTCATACAAACAAAAACAAATGTGAATAAATAAATGAATTTTTTGAAGACCCAACGGAACTCATAAATAAATTTTAACATTCTTTAAATGGTTTTAGTAATTAACAATTTTTTACAACATAATAACAGACTTATTTGATGAATGGTTTTGATTTGTAAATAAAATTATTTATTGCTTTATAAACACCTTTATTTTTACCATAAGTTTGTAGCCTTTATACTATTCTTCTTTTTTGCTGAAAAATATTACTCAAGTAGATAATTACATTGAGTTAACATTAAAAAAAATGATTTTTTATGTTGTAATTTTATCAAATAAACAGAAAATATGATCAAAACAGGTAACCCAGTAATAAGTATATATACAGAAATGACTCCCAACCCGGAGACAATGAAGTTTGTTGCAAATAAATTACTATATCCAGGCAAAAGCATAGACTTTCCTGATGAAGAAAGTGCAAAGCCGTCTTTGCTTGCACAGGAACTATTTACCTTTCCATTTATAAAATCGGTTTTTATAGCCAGTAATTTTGTTACGCTTACAAAAACAGCTGATACAGCCGATTGGCAGGATGTGATACCAACTATCAAACAATTTTTAAAAGATTATTTAGAAGAAGGTAAACCCGTAGTGAACGAAGAGGAAATTGCTATACGCAAAACAGAAAGCACCAATGAAGTAAGTGCAGATGATGATGATGTTGTAAAACGCATAAAAGAATTGTTAGAAAACTATGTAAAGCCTGCTGTTGAAATGGACGGTGGTGCAATACAGTTTAAAAGCTATGAAGCAGGTCGTGTAAATTTGATGATGCAAGGGAGTTGCAGCGGCTGCCCAAGCAGTATGATTACTTTAAAAGCCGGTATAGAAGGCATGATGAAAAGGATGATACCCGAGGTGAAAGAAGTAGTGGCGGAAAGTGAGTAATTTTTTAAAATAGTTTTTATAGAATGAAACATCGCTTTTTGCGATGTTTTTTTTATTACTGCAACAAAACTTCAGCAGGAATGTGTAATTCTTTATGAAAAATTTTGGCAATTTCCAATGTGAGGGGTTTGCGTTTATTTAAAATAGATGATACGTAACCTTTACTGCCTATCTTCTCAGCCATATCTTTATTTCTAATTCCTAACTCTTCCATTTTTATTTTAATGGCTGCTATAGGATCAGGAAAAGGGATGCTATAATTTGCATCTTCGTATTTTTTTACAACCAATAAGGCGATTTGTAACTTTTCTCCCTCTGAGGTATTTGGCTTTACTTTTTTATCAAACATATCATCTATCCAAAGCAGCGTTTCTTCGTATTGTTTTTTTGTTTTAATTATTTTAATTTCCATTTTATCTCTTTTTAAATTGAATTGTGTTGACATCTACATGATCATATTCTGCATGTGTGCCAAACCATTTTATTTGAATAACCTTAAAGTCAAATACTATTCTTATTACCAGTCTATAATTATTGCCCATTATATTAAAAACTACCCTGTCATCAGAGATGATACTTGCATTTCTATAAACCTGCTTTAATTCATTAAAATTTTTAAAGTTACAACTGACCAATTCATAATACCATGCTTGTAAAGCTACAACAGCAGATGGATATTTTTTACAATATTCAAGCAATGTTTTTCTGGTAATGATGTTGAAGACATAGTAAATATAAATGAATGTTTTCAAATAGAAAACTTTATTTTCTATGCCACCAGACCCATGCAATTAAAATAAACTGCAAAGGAAATAGCCGTAACCATGCGCCCCATAAGGGTATGCAGATTTCTTTCCCCATGCAACCGCCTTTTTGAATCATATAAATATGAGCAGGTATAAAAGCTATTAACATGGCTATTATTAAATATGCTCCAAGTTTTCTTGTAGCTTGTATAGCCACCAAAACTGCGCAGATAATTTCAGCAGTACCTGCCAAAATATTTATAAGATAATGATTGGGTAAATAAGGTGGAATTATAGTATAGTAACCTATAGGATGAATAAAATGATTAATGCCGGCACCTGCATATAAAATGATCAGCAGCAAAAGACTTATTTTTTTAAACATGT
>JAYVVD010000226.1:0-2735 GCA_043787295.1 Ferruginibacter sp.
AAAAATGAATTAAAGCTTTCACAACAGCATGCTTTAACTGCACTGGCAAATGTTTCTGATGCTTTTAACAGAATGCTGTCCGAACCAAAAAGATTTCAAAAAAATGTTGAACAGGTATATAGATTTGTAGTATTAAATCATATTTTAACTTCTCACTTTTCTGCTTTATCATTTTACCTAACAAACAATAAAAGAATATTTAAATCTGCTGTTTTTTTACCCGTTATAGAAAGCACAAATAAAATTTTACTGTCAATAAATGAAATTCTCAATGGCATTTATGTAAATATTTCAACTGAAGACAGTCTAAATATAAAAGAACATTTTAGGACAGAAACAGAGCTACTTTTACAGACAAGAAAAACCGAAATTTTAGAAAGAAATTTTGAAACTGATACGAAAGCAAAATTTATTGAAACAAAGTCCGTGACTGACCAGTTTACTTTTATTTACAACGTTTCCATAGATATTAAAAAATGTGTAAATGCATTTATAGATGAGGAACAAAATTAAAATTTTCTTCACTTTAAATTTCATTGATAAGTATTCATGAAAACAGCATCATTAAAAGAAATAAAAACTGAACTTGAAAATCTACCTCCGGCATTGTTGCTCGAATTGTGCTTAAAGCTGACAAAATTTAAAAAAGAAAATAAAGAACTGCTTACTTATTTATTATTTGAAACGCATGATGAAAAATCTTACGTGGCAAGCGTAAAAGAAATTTTAGATGAATTATTTTTATCGGTTAACAAAACCCAGTTATATTTTGCAAAAAAAACGATCCGCAAAATTATAAGAACTGCAAACAGATATATTAAATACAGCAACAGCAAAACAACTGAGCCTGATTTATTACTGCACATTTGTGAAAAGATAAATGAGCTTAATTTGAACTTACATAAGAATACTGCATTACAAAATATTTACTTTTCTCAAATTAAAAAAATAAGAAAAGCTATTAATTTAATGCATGAAGAAGAGCAGTATGATTATTTTAAAATGCTTGAAAATCTTGAATAACAATTGCCTAAAATCATAAACATACATTAGCATTTTAAAGCTTTAAAAATTGGAAAAAATTACTTCTTTAAATGATATTGACAATATTTTTTTTATTGGAATTGCAGGTTCAGGAATGAGTGCACTGGCTCAATTTCTTGCAGGTACCGGAAAAACGATTAGCGGAAGTGACCGCTATTTTACAGAGGAAGGCATTAATGAAACCAAGCAGAAACTTATAGCGGAAAGCATTAACTGTTATCCCCAAAATGGAATCGGCATTAATAAAAAAGTTCAATTGATTATTGTTTCTACCGCTGTAGAAGATTCTGTACCTGAAGTTATAAAGGCTAAAGAATTACAAATTCCTATTATAAAGAGAAGCGATTTACTGGCTTTAATTGCTGCCACAAAAAAGACGATTGCTATTGGGGGCACATCCGGTAAAAGTACAACCGGCGGTATGCTTTTTCAGATATTAGAAACAGCAGGTTATGAACCAAGTATTATTAGCGGTGCGGGTTTGGTAAGTATAATAAAGCAAGGTAAAATTGGAAACGCCAAAGAGGGAAAAGGCGAATGGCTTATTATTGAAGCCGATGAAAGTGATGGCTCTATTGTAAAATATCATCCTGAAATTGGTTTGCTTTTAAACATTGATAAAGATCATCAGGAAATTGATGAACTAATGGCAATATTTTCAACATTCAAAGAAAATACAACCGGCAAATTTGTTGTAAACGCTTCCCATAAATTAGCGACAACGCTTTCTCAAAATTCAGAAAACAATTTTTCATCTGATGAAAATAAGGCAGGATTTAAAGCCACAGATCTGGTACAAAATGGAATGAATATTCATTTCAACATAAACAATATTCCATTTCATTTAAAAACAATTGGCAGGCATAATATGGAAAATGCATTAGCCGCTGCAACTGTTGCAAGCCTGATTGGTATTCCATTAGAACAGTCCGCTAAAGGTTTAGAGCAATACGAAGGTATTTACAGAAGGCACCAATTATTGGGTGAGAAAAAAGGTGTAAAAGTAATTGATGACTATGCACATAATCCTGCAAAATGTGCAGCTTCTATCCGAGCTTGCCAACCAATAGCACCAAAAGTAATAGCATGGTTTCAACCGCATGGTTACGGACCAACAAGGTTTTTAAAAAATGATTTTGTACATGAGATTGCTGAATCACTTAGACCTGAAGATGAAATTTGGATGAGCGAAATTTTTTATGCCGGCGGCACAGCCATAAAAGATATTTCTGCAAATGATTTAATTGTTGAAATTAATAAACTTGGTAAAAATGCGTTTTTTGTAGAAGAAAGAAATAATATTTTGCAGGAATTACGATCTCATTTCACCCAAGATTGCGTTTTACTTTTAATGGGAGCAAGAGATCCGGAACTGGAATTTTTTAGTAAAAATATCTTCAAGCAATTATAGCAACCATGCACAATGAAACACTTTTTATAAATATTGCTAAACTGGTAAATGTTAGAGAGCAGAATGAACAGGCAAGAGGAACTCATTTGGCAGAATTACCTGTTTTAGAAGATGCTTACTTATTAATAGAAGATGGTATTATAAGAGACTTTGGTGCTATGTATGAACTTGAAATAAAGATACCCCAACTTCCTAAGAATATAATTGATATAAGTGGACAATTTATTTTGCCTTGTTGGTGTGACAGTCATACCCATATTGTGTTCGCAGGCAGCAGAGA
>JAYVVD010000227.1:0-2575 GCA_043787295.1 Ferruginibacter sp.
TTTTAGCTCAATCACCCGAAGTAATTACAATAAGAAACTACGGAGTTAAAAATGCGGGCAGCATTATGAATGAATTTTCTCAATTTCTTTCCTTGCCAAATGTTGCTGCAGATGCTGCAGGTCAACAAAAGAATGCAACTTTTATAATGGAAATGATGAACACCAGAGGCATTAAAAAAGTACAGCTTTTAAATGCAACTAGTGCAGGTGTACCGCCTGTTGTTTATGGCGAAGTATTAGTATCCGGTGCAAAACAAACTCTTATTTTTTATGCGCATTACGATGGGCAGCCTGTTAATCCGGCTCAATGGACAATGGACCTAGAGCCTTTTCAACCAAAATTATTTACCAATGCGATAGATAAAAACGGTACAAATATTCCATTTCCGGCAGATGAAAAATACAACAAAGACTGGAGAATATATGCCCGCAGTGCATCTGATGACAAAGCAGGAATAGACGCTATTTTAAATGCTTATACTGCCATCAACAAAAGCGGATTAACGCCAGGCTGTAATATTAAATTTTTCTTTGAAGGTGAAGAAGAAGCAGGTTCTACACATCTTAATGAGATACTTGAAAAATACAAAATGTTACTTCAATCTGACCTCTGGATTATATGTGACGGACCAATACATCAGTCAGGAAAAAAACAAATTGTATTTGGTGTTCGTGGCGATACACATCTTGACCTTACAGTTTATGCATCTAAAAAACCTTTACATAGTGGTCATTATGGCAACTGGGCGCCAAACCCAGCTATGATGCTGGTAAAATTGTTAGCATCCATGAAAGATGACAATGGAAGAGTAAGTATAAAAGAATTTTATGATGATGTGACGCCATTAATCTTATCAGAAAAAAAGGCACTTCAAGCAGTACCAATGGTTGATGAACAAATGAAAAAAGAACTGGGCATTATGAATGTTGACATGCAGGGCTTAACACTGAGTGAAGCCATTAACCTGCCTTCATTAAATATAAATGGCATGCAAAGTGGTAACGTAGGCAAAATGGCTTCCAACCAAATACCCACTTTTGCAACCGCTGTACTGGATCTCAGGTTGGTGTTGGGAAATGACTGGAAAAGGCAGCAACAAAAAGTAATCAATCACATAAAAGCAAAGGGTTATTATGTAACAGCGAATGAACCTACAGATGAAGAGAGAAATAAATATGCAAAAATTATAAAAGTAACACCCGGCGAGGATGGGATGAATGCCCAGCGTACATCAATGGATTTACACATTATACAAAAAGTTATAACTGCAGTTAAAACAACTACCAAAGATCAAATTGTATTACAACCCACAATGGGAGGCAGCCTTCCGCTTTATTTGTTTGAAAAATGCCTGCAGGCAACATCTGTAACAGTCCCTATAGCAAACCATGACAATAATCAACATGCAGAAAATGAAAATATTCGCCTTGGTAATTTATTCGATGGTATAGAAACTATGGCTGTGCTGATGCTTATGAAATAAATACTCCTGAGTTAAAAGATGAATGATGACTTTAAAAACAAACAGATAAAATTTTTGTATAAAGAGACAATAAGCCGTTTTTAATTTTCAACAAATCCAGCAAAACTTTTCCGCAGTAATGAATATTCAACTATTCTTTGCATCGTTTTGAAAAACGAACCCTTCCTGCAATACGCTTGTGTCAAATTCCCGTTTTTTCTCTCTCAACTAGACTATACTACGGGTAAAATATTTAAATTTTAAATCTCTATTTATTTCTATCCAATAAAGAAAAAATTACCGCCGCATTTCCATTCTTTTGCCAATTTTTTCCTGACGATTACAAAAGAAGTGAATATTATATTTACATAGCTACCGCAATTTATAGGTAGAAACATTTTTTATACGATTCAAATAATGCAGTTGTAATATATATCTTTATAAAAATGATTGTATGAAAGATATTGCGAAACGGTTTGCAGAAAATCCATTACTATCTCCGGCAGACTTAAACGCAAGCAGCGACGGGCTTGAAATTACCTGCCTGCTAAATCCGGGTGTTTTCCAATACTACAATAAAACATGGATGATAGTAAGGGTAGCAGAACGACCTGCACAAAAAGAAAATACACGCTCTTTCCCCATCCTAACGGAAACGGGTACTATTAAAATTATTGAGCTAACCAAAGATGATCCCGAATTAAAAGCAACAGATGCAAGAGTGATCAATTATAAAGGAGTTGATTACCTAACAACATTATCTCACCTGCGGTTACTTTGCAGTGATGATGGAAAAACTTTTTACGAACCCGAAGGTTATCCATCTTTGATGGGAGAAGGTACATTACAAACATTCGGTGTAGAAGATTGCAGGGTCAGCTTTCTTGAAAATAAATATTGGCTCACATTTACAGCAGTGTCAGATAATGGCGTTGGTGTTGGGTTACGAACCACTACAGATTGGAAAAATTTTCAATCGTATGGTATGATGTTGCCTCCGCATAATAAAGATTGCGCCATTTTTGAAGAACGGATCAACGGTTTGTATTATGCATTGCATCGTCCGAGCAGCGTAGATATCGGTGGCAATTATATATGGCTTGCTGAGTCAC
>JAYVVD010000228.1:0-3809 GCA_043787295.1 Ferruginibacter sp.
AGGGCATTTATCCAGCTCATCATTAATACCATCACCATCAGTATCCGGTATTGGGCAACCTTGGTATTTTGCTAAACCTGGAACGTCAGGACATTTATCCTCCGCATCAGCAATACCATCACCATCTCTGTCAGGGCATCCTTGTAAAGATGCTAAACCTGCAACATCAGGGCATTTGTCATCAGCATCCAATACTCCATCGCCATCACGATCTAAAACCACAGGTGGTGGTGGAGGAGCCGTTACTACAGGCTTTTCTTTAGAAAAATTTTGAGCTACACCAACAGAATAAAATAAATTGTCTTTTAAGACATCTTTAGTAAGTGAAAAACGATATTGTGCTTGAATAAAAACATAACTGATGCTTTTAAAGTTGAATTGAATTCCCAAACCAGTAGGAACATATGCGCCAACTTTTTTACTGTAATAACCTCCGCCAACACCAGCAGTTAAAAATGGTGCTATCAATGAATTATCACCATAAGGCCTAAAATTTAAGGTTGGTTCTAATTCTATACCTACATTTTGTTTATCGGCACTTATTGTATTTCTATCTTCTGATTGATAATCATGAAAAATTATTCCTCCCCTAGTAGAAAAATCTATTGTACTAGTTAACCCTTTCCAGTAAGACAAAGAGAAGCCGTAATCCATATCTTTAAGTTTAGCAAATGTTCTTGGTCCTGCAGAACTTTTTAAGGTTACAGGAGTATTAATGTCCAAGGCATTAAAGTGTATTCCAATTAAATCCCCTTTTTTAGAAGAAGAATATTTGCTATTCATCATTTGTGCAGATGCGCCAGCAACTATTACAAAAAATGAAAGCAACAATGTAAGTTTTTGTTTCATAAATGCTAATTTGTTTAATTTAATAGGTTATCTCATTAAAATTTTCCTAACTCAGGCGATAGGGCTTTATGAGCAAATGTAACGTGTATATCGGTACTAATCAAGAATTTTTAACAATTAAATAAAATTATAGCTGTTTAAAATTCAATAATTAATTGTAAGATAAAAATTATACTAAAAATGCTGCTTTGTGAAATGTAATTTTTAAAATTAAGAAAAAATAATCTTCTATATTTGCAGCCCAAAATAAAAGTTGAGGTCCGGTAGCTCAGCTGGATAGAGCATCAGCCTTCTAAGCTGAGGGTCATTGGTTCGAATCCAATCCGGATCACAAATTTAATTGCTGCACTTGTGCAGCTTTTTTTTTGCTTACTTTGTTTCAATTTATTAAATATGAATGTAAAAATTGACAGCACCTGGGAGAAAGTTTTAAAAGAAGAATTTACAAAACCCTATTTTGAACAAATAGTAAATTTTTTAAAAACTGAAAAAGCGTCAGGCAAGGTAATTTATCCGGCAGGCTCAAATATTTTTAATGCATTTAATAAAACTCCTTTTGACAAAGTAAAGGTTGTGATACTCGGGCAAGACCCTTACCATGGATACGGACAGGCACATGGATTAAGTTTCTCCGTGCTTCCCGGAGTAAAAATACCGCCATCACTACAAAATATTTTTAAAGAAATTAAAACTGATATTGGTTTAGAAAACTTTTCTAGTAAAGGAGATTTAACTCATTGGGCAGACCAAGGTGTTTTATTAATGAATGCCGCTCTTACTGTGAGAGACGGTGAACCTATGAGCCATGCAAAATTTGGGTGGGCACAATTCACAGATGCAGTTATAAAAACCATTTCAGAGAAAAAAGAAAATGTAATTTTTTTACTTTGGGGAAAATTTGCACAGGATAAACAGATTTTAATTAATACTGACAGTCATTATATTTTGAAAGCTGCACACCCTTCTCCCCTTTCTGCACACAATGGATTTTTTGGCTGTAAACACTTTTCAAAAACAAATGAAATTCTTGTAAAACATGGTGAAAATCCAATTGATTGGAAACTCTAATTTTTAAATAATGACTTTACTCAAAAATATTTTTGCCCGAATTTGGGCTTTGTGGGCGTTGTTAAGTTTTGTGGTAACTTTCCTTATAATTTTTATTCCTTCTATGTTTTCCTATTTATATAAAGATGAAGTAAAAGGGCAGAATTATTTTATTTGGGTCTCTCGTGTTTGGATGCAAAGCTGGCTTTACTTAATTGGCTGTCCTGTAAAAGTGTTTGGTAAAGAACATTTCGAAAAAAATAAAACCTATGTAATTGTTTACAATCACAATGCTTTATTAGATGTTCCGCTATCTGCGCCATTTGTACCCGGCGGAAATAAAACAATTGCAAAAGCATCTTTTGCTAAAGTTCCCATATTCGGTTGGTTTTACAAGCGTGGTGGTATAATGGTAGACAGAAACAAAGAAAAAAGCCGTGTAAAAAGTTACGAAGAGATGAGAGCCACTTTAAAAAAAGGAATTCACATGTGTATTTATCCGGAAGGTACCCGTAACAGAACAGGTCTGCCATTAAAACCTTTTTATGATGGTGCATTTAAACTTGCAATAGATGCAAAAAAGGAAATTATACCGTGTGTAATTGTAGGAACAAATAAAGCGATGCCCGTAAAAAAAACGTTCTACCTTTTACCAGAAAAATTAAAAATGATTTTTCTTCCATCTGTTTCGTCAGAAAGTATTGATACAAAAAGTTTAAACAAAAAAGTGTTCGCTATTATGGCGGATGAGTTTGTTAGAAATCAGTAAATGATCTTGTTCGGTTTATTTTTAAATCTCTTAAAATGGGAGATTTAGGACTTATGTTTATGCTAAAATAACGAGATCTTCCTATCGGAGATAAATTAATTCCCATTTGCCAGCAATGCAGATCTCTCGAAAGATAGGCACTTAATACACCGATTTTTCTTGTTGTTACATCAAAAGAGCCATTCATACCAACCTTCCATTTTGCAGTTAAATTGGCAGATGTATTGAAATTAACGCCTTGCGATAGGCTGTTTCTAAATTTTGCCTGAGCAACGTCAAACTGTTTGCTCACAAGAAGGGAATAGGATAAATCAATATTCCAGGGAATAGTAAAATCTACAAATTCAGATGGGTTGTTTTGAATATAGGCCGCTTCTTGCTGGTATTCATCTAATGGTTGCCCATTCGTATTTGTATTTCTATTCAGTGGCGGAACCGGAGATTTTTTAGATTTATCCCCCCCCTTAAAACTCGTTTGCAGTTGTATGCCCGCACTTAATAAATTTCCGAGCGAAACTTTATCCTTCCATACAAGTTCATTTATCCTTCTGCCTTGGGCATTTGTTTTATAGGGATCAAAAGTAGCCTGACCACTGATATTCACTTTTTCAAATAAATTCGTTCTTGCTTGTAAACTAATGGTAGAAAATTTAAAAGAATCAGCAAGAAAATTGTAGGAACCTGCTATATTAAATCCATCAATTAAATTTATTTTTTTATCTGATTTTGTGCTCGTGTCTTTTTTATCTCTAACCTTAGCAGAAATTATATTATCTAGCTCAAATGAAAGCCCACCAAAACGTTGATTTGAAAATGGAGACGAAATTCTACTACCAGCAAAATAGGAAATAGGTTCTGCCCTTCCTGATGAATCCGATACAAAATTATAATAGTTTTTCGCATTTAAATTAGGCGAATAATCTATACTTATTCTTGGTCTAATTTCGTGCCTTATGGCCTTTATCTTACTGTTTTCCTTAAAAGCATACATGCCAAAAATTCTTGTTGAAGCACTTAAGCCAAATCTCATTTGTCTTGAAGTATACAAACCATCCGTTTGTCTAATAGTATCAATTTTATTTTTAGCAGAATTGAATTGCTTTTCAAGTTTACGCTGAAACCATGCTTCCTGATAAGAAACTGA
>JAYVVD010000229.1:0-3820 GCA_043787295.1 Ferruginibacter sp.
TATTTCGCAATGACAATTATTCTCGATTACCTAAACGTAATTGATTGGTATGCTGACATACCGACTTTTGAAATTATTTGTGGTGCATTTCTTTTATTAGCACCAACATTAATTGTGCTTATTTCAGTTCGACAATTTACTTCAAATCCAAGTTTTCAAAACGACATAACATATACATTTAGCGACAACGGAGTTGCCTGTCAAGGCTTGACATTTAAAAGTGAGTTTTTGTGGACACATATTATAAAGCAAAAGGACTTAGGTAAATTTTTAATTCTTTACCACAACAAAAAGTTTGGCAACTTCATTGACAAGACAAAATTGACAACAGAGCAATTAAACTTTATAAAATCAAAAATTCGACAGAAATAATTCTGCACACTACAAAAGGGTTCCTTTATGCAATTGAGTCTTGACGTTGAAATAATCATCAGCAGTACATATCCAAGCTTTGGTTTCGGCAGCCGCACTAGGCAAACTTATTCTCAACTTTCTTCAGCTTCTCCATTTCTCTTGGCTTCTCATATAGTAAGCATAACTTTAAAAAAATTAGAATGAAGACACTTTCAGTAATGCACATGCTCTTTGTTCAGGACATGGATAGAGCAATTAACTTTTATGAAAAGGCATTTGATTTAAAGACATTGCAAAAGTCTCCGTTCTGGACAAACCTTGATTGCGGGCATGGCATAGTTGCTTTATGTTCGGCGGGCAATAAAACAGAATTAAAAGAAACGGTATTAATTCTTGAGGTAGATAATTACACAGAAGCGATAGAGAGAATTAAAGAAAATGGAGGACAGGTAATTAAAGTTGCCGACCCCTACCCAGGTGTTCCAATTTATAATGTTGTATTTACTGATACTGAAAATAATCAATTGACAGCGTCACAAAAGGTTATTGAATAAGTTTCTCGCCTACTTGTACAACCCATTTGCAATTATTCCAGCTTGAATTTTTCTCTATTCCTTTCATGGGCTTTTTTTAAATGGGTACTTTCATGAGTACTTAATAAGCAAATTGAGAAGTACCCTCCATGCAAGCAAAAAATATAAATTTTCGGGATGGTGCACCTCGAATTAAAATCTTTTTATCATAACATAAAAAACCCTCCAAATAGAGGGATTTAAAAATATCAATCAAAAATCATTACTCATTTGGCGCATTCAAATTTCCATCCTGCTCTTGTCTTTGTTTTTTAAATTCCAGCTTGCCAAACTTCCATGCAAAGTTTAAACCTATGGAGCGGAAAGGAATTTCTCTTACCGCATTAACTTTAAAATTTGGACCGGAGAGCTGTGTTTTTTGGTTCAACTTGTCCTGAATAAAATTATTGGCAGTAAGTGCCAGACTTCCTTTCTTATTCCAGAACTGTTTGCGGATAGCCATACTGTATGTTGTGAAAGATGGATACTTACCTTGAGCTTCATTTCTTGCTGAATTAAAATTTCCAAAAAACTCTGCAACAAGGGTGGGAGCAAATTGGTAGTTGGCATTTAAATTAAAACGGTAGTTAAAGCTTGTAGTGTTAAAACCTTTATCCACGCTGTTTATGATGTGTCTTCTAAAGAAAAATAAATTGCTGCGCAACGAAAATTTAGCATTCAATTTTGCATCTCCAAACAAGTTAACTCCTGCATTTTTTTCCATACCAATATTTTGCCGGGTACTTACTGCTACATTGTTGTAAACGGAATCTCCAGCTTTGTAAAATGGATAATAAATTACATACGGCTGTATATCCTGATCATTTAACCTGTAAAATAAATTGATGCTACCGGAACCAATCTGTGCAAATTCTTTGCTATAACTAAGTTCAAGCCGATGGCCAATTTCAGGCTTTAAAAATGGATTTCCGACTGATAAGTTTTTAGGATCGTTGGTATTCACAAATGGATTTAAATCTTGATAATCAGGGCGCTCAATTCTTTTTGAATAGCTCAATTTAAGGTTACTTTTTTCTCCTACTTTTTGTAAAAGATATGCAGAAGGAACTAATGTGTTATATCCCGGCACCTTTACCTGTTGCTGTGCATTAGAGTAGTAAGACTTTATTTCTGTACGCTCATAGCGGCTCCCAAGTTTGGCACTTAATGTTTTTGTAACGGGGAAACTTAATTCAGTGTAAAACGCATATACCTGCTGCTTATAATCCAGGTTATTTGCCAAAGAATTGTTGAGGGTGTAGCTCTTTGAAAAAGGGACATAACTTAATACCTGCGAAGTGCTGTTTATTTCATTAAAAGATACCTTGCTACCCATACCAAGTTTTACATTGTTTGCGAGTGGTTGTGTGTAATCGAGCGCAAGTTGTGTTTCTTTGGTTTTACCAGGGTTCTGGCTTTGCGTACCATAAAAAAGTGAATCCTTTGGCTCGTAGAATTGCGCATTAGAGGAGGTGTTTTTATTATTTCCAAAACTGCTGTTTACACTAAACTCAAGTTCCCGGTCTTCTTTAGCAAACTTGCGTTTATAATTTAAATTTACATCTGTGTTAGTAAACTTAAATTTATTTGCACTATTTATTAAAGTAATTATTTGGTTTGGATTTCCGCCTAGGTTTTGCTGTAAATACTGGTTACTGTAGCCGATCCCATTGTTACCAAAATTATTAAAAGATATTGCAGCGGTAATGCTGTTTTTCTCTTTTATCGTCCAGTCAAAACCTGCACCTGTTTGCACACCATGCCTTTCAAAACCTGCAACGCCCTGTTGTCTCAAATAGTCTGTAACACCTGCGTTGGTTGTGTATCTTTCAGACAGTGAATTTACATTTGCTTTTAATCTTTTGTTTGCGCTTAGAAAAAAGTTTGCACCAAAGTTATTCTTCCGTGCATTTACATTAAAAGAACCATTTTCATTTCTGGTACCTGCGGTAAGAGATATGTTTCCGTTGTACCCTTTTGCATTGTTGGATTTTAAAATAATATTTATAATACCACCAAGCCCTGCAGCATCGTACTTAGCCCCGGGGTTGGTTATTACCTCTACACTTTTTATTTGGCTTGCAGGAATAGATTGCAATACATCTGTAATGCTGCTGCCAAAAGCTGTAGAGGGTTTTCCATTGATGAGAAAACGAACACCACCACTACCTGCAAGCTGCACGTTGCCATCAACATCTACAGATACCTGAGGAATTTTTTTAAGAATATCTGTAGCCACACCTGACTGTGAGCTCACATCTTTTTCTGCGTTGAAAACCAATTTATCTATTTTATTATCTATCAATTTTACTTTAGATGCAACTATCACTTCTTCAAGATTAGCTTTGACGGGCAACAACAAGATCTTTTTAAAATCGAAAGATGTGTTGGTAATTGTTACATCTTTTGCTGTAAAAGATTTGTAACCAATAAACTCAAAAACTACCGTATACTTTCCTTCCTTTACATTACTTATAATAAAATTACCCGCCCTATCTGTGACAGTGCCAGTGATAGGTTTTTTATTGCCAGGCTCAAATAGTGTTATGGTTGCATACTCTAATGGTACTTTTGAAAGCGAGTCGGCTATTTGCCCTTTAATATTGCTACCCTTTGATTGCGCATAGCAAAAAGAAAAACTCGCAATAAATAAAGCAGTTAGATATAAATATTTCATCTTTTGATTTTGTAGGACGCAAATGTGAGGTTTTATTCAGTTATTGAAATAGACGTTGCAACATCAACTTGCCAAAAAAGCGTTAAAAAGGATAGGTGGAATTAATTTTATTACATAGTAAACCTAATTATCAAATGATTGACGAGAGACTCAATCCCGATAAACAAATCAATTTTATTGCCCCAACCTTTCGCCTAGCTTCATGGCTCACAAACCA
>JAYVVD010000230.1:0-15971 GCA_043787295.1 Ferruginibacter sp.
TATTGTGGGTCTTCATTTACTTTTTCCCATTTGCTGCCGCCATCTTCACTTTTGTATAAAGCACTTTTTGTGCTTTCTATCAAAGCATAAACTCTGCTCGGCATATCATGGCAAATTGCAATACCTATTCTACCATAATCGCCTGTAGGCAAACCACCTTCACCATTTAATTTTTTCCAGGTTTTTCCTGCATCCATTGTCATATACAAACCGCTTCCTTTACCACCGCTGCTAAAGCTCCATGGGGTGCGGTTATGCTGCCACATAGCGGCAAATATTTTATTTGGGTTTGATGGATCCAATATCATATCTGCAATCCCACTCGTATCATTTGTATGTAAAATATTTTTCCAGGTTTCACCGCCGTCAGTCGTTTTAAAAACACCACGTTCTACATGAGTGCCAAAGGGGTTTCCGATAGCACCAGCGTATACAATATTTGGGTTTGTAGGATCAATAATTACTCTGTGTATATTTCGGGTTTTTTCAAGGCCCATACATTTCCATGTTTTACCTGCATCCAGGCTTTTATAAATGCCTTCGCCCAAACTCACAGAATTTCTAGGGTTTCCTTCTCCTGTGCCTACCCAAACAATACTTGGATTACTCTGGCATATAGCTACGCTTCCTATATTTTGTATGGGTTGTTCATCAAAAACAGGCGTCCAATTGTTGCCTGCATTAGTTGTTTTCCAAACACCACCACTTGCTGCACCTAAATAAATTGTGTTGGGGTCCGTATGCAATGCATCAATTGTTGTTATGCGTCCACTCATGCCACTGGGACCTATGGCACGGGCTTTTAAATTTTTAAATCCTTTTGATAAATCAATAAGCTGAGCTATGGAAGCAAAACATAAAAATGAATAACAGGCAGTTAAAATTAGTTTCATCTTTGGGTAAAATTTTTTTGATAATAAAAAAATGTAATCGTACAAATTAAATCATTTGTAAATCGATACAAAATAAAGATTTGTATGATTAATTTAACTAAGGATAAAATTTATTAACGGCTATTTGTATTCACCAAAAACTTTCCTGAATGCATCGGCTATTTCTCCAAGGGTACAATAGTTTTCCACCGCATCAACTACCAATGGCATAATATTTTCAGTTCCTTCTGCCGCAGTAATTAATTTTTGAAGACACAATTGTACTTTTTCATTATCCCTTTTATTTTTGAGAACAGACAGTTTTTCTGTTTGTATTTTTTGAATACTTTCATCAATTTTAAATACAGGTGTCTTCGTTGTTTCGGGAGATTGAAATTTATTAACACCAACACTTATTTTAGTTCCTGTTTCAATATCTTTTTGATACTGGTAGGCACTGGCAGCAATTTGTTCCTGCATAAAACCCTGTTCAATAGCTTCAACAGAGCCACCCATTGTGTCTATTTTTTCTATTAATTCTAGCGCAGCTTTCTCAACTTCATCTGTAAGAGATTCTACAAAAAAACTTCCTGCTAAAGGATCGGCTGTATTTGGTACACCGCTTTCAAAAGCTACAATTTGTTGAGTACGCAATGCAATTTTTGCTGCTTCCTCTGTAGGTAAACTCAAAGCTTCGTCGTACCCATTGGTGTGTAAGCTTTGTGTACCACCCATTACCGCCGCTAAAGATTGTATGGTTACTCTGCAAATATTATTTAAGGGTTGTTGGGCTGTAAGTGTACTACCACCCGTTTGGGTGTGAAACCTTAGCATCATTGCTTTTTCATCGGTTGCACCTAAATCTTTCATTATTGTAGACCACATGCGTCTTGCTGCTCTAAACTTGGCAACTTCTTCAAACAGATCATTGTGTGCATTAAAAAAGAATGACAATCTTTTTCCAAATATATTTATATCCAAACCTTTCTGCAGCGCTGCTTTTACGTAAGCCTTCCCATTACTTAATGTAAATGCCACTTCCTGCACAGCTGTACTGCCTGCTTCTCTTATATGATAACCGGAAATAGAAATCGTATTCCATTTGGGAACAGTAGAGCTGCACCACTCAAATATATCAGTTATGATGCGCATTGATGGCTTTGGCGGATAAATATATGTGCCCCTTGCTGCATACTCTTTTAAAATGTCGTTTTGAATAGTGCCCGATATTTTTTTAAGGTCTGCTCCCTGTTTTTTTGCAAGTGCAACATACAATGCCAGTAAAATAAAACCTGATGCATTAATCGTCATAGAAGTGGAAACTTCTTCCAAATTTATACCTGCAAAAAGCAATTCCATATCTTCAATACTGTCAATAGCAACACCAACTTTCCCTACTTCGCCATCTGCAAGAAGATGGTCACTATCATATCCAATCTGGGTTGGCAAATCAAAAGCCACACTTAAGCCACTAACGCCCTGCCCTAATAAATAATGATAACGTTTATTGCTTTCTTCTGCGGTTGAAAAGCCTGCATACTGTCGCATCGTCCAAAGTTTACCACGATACATAGAAGCCTGCACACCACGGGTAAATGGAAATTCACCCGGCAATGAACCATCAGCCTCGGGTGAATTTGCTTTGCTGTAAATTTCTTTAATTTCTATACCCGAATCTGTGGTTAAATTGATTTTGCTCATCTGATGTATTTTGTCTAAAATTTTGTGTCGAATAACTAAAATCTATTCCGCCTTCATTGCTTCCTTTGCTTCATGCTGTATAGCTTCCAGCACAATTTGGTTTAGTTCCTGTTGCTGCGTTAAACTGTATTCCAGTATTCTTTTACTAAGGTCGAGAGAGTTTGCCTGTGTAGGCAACATAGCGGCAAGTTGATTAATTACATAAATATTTTGATCTTTTAATTTGGTAACAGCACACCATATTTCTTTGCTTACATAAATCTGCTGACTTACATTATAATCGTATTCTGATTTTATATTTTGAATAAGCACACCATGCATAATGGCTGCGCTTTCACCATGTGCCTCTGCACTGCTAATCATATTTTTTAAACCGGCCCGTTCAGCAAACACCGCTAATCTTTCATACGCCAATAATTGTAATTTTTTATTTTCAGGATTAGCGCTTTTTAAATATTCTTTAAGAGAAACAACTTCTTTAATTAAATAAGTAAAACCGCCAAGGCATAGTATTAATATGATAAAAGGTATATTTTGAAGCAATGCATTCATAAGTAAGTATTTTATTTGCGAAATTAATCAATGCAACTTACAAGTTATTCGATTTTAATTATTGTTTGAAACAACCTTTTCATCTGCCATAAATATTACCGTATTTTTAAAGTATGATTGTGCTTACAGAATATTTTAACAAGGAACATCTTTTTCCCTTTACGCATACTAGGCATACGGCTGATATTTTTATTGGGGCAATGACAATTAGAAAAAAATGGGAATTGCTTACGGGGGATGTAATTACGACCGATGATAATGAAGATGGAGTTTTGATTCCTGCTAACATTATTCCTACGCTTGAAAACTTTAAAGAAATTATAGAAAAATCGTCTGGCCAGGTAGAAGTAAAATCATCTGAAAAAATAAAAATTATTAATTATTCATGGCAGATATTTCAGTTAAATGATTACGCTGTAAGACAGGATTATTTGTTACTAACAAACAAAAAGATTTCTCAGCCTGTAAACAGTGTGGTTAAGGCAAATCACAAAGAGAATATTTTTTTTGAAGAAAGAGTTGATATTGCCCATTGTTATCTTAATGCGGCTAACGGTCCAATTTACATAAGCAAAGATGCAGTAATAATGGAAGGCAGTATGATTAGAGGACCATTCTTTTTGGGTGAAGGAAGTGTTGTAAAAATGGGAGCTAAAATTTATGGTGCAACAAGTATTGGAAAAAATTGTACCGTGGGTGGAGAAATAAAAAACAGTATTATGTTTGCTAACAGCAACAAAGCACATGATGGTTATTTGGGCGACAGTGTAATAGGAGAGTGGTGCAATTTGGGAGCAGGCACAAGCAACAGCAATGTAAAAAATACAGCAACTCAGGTTGGTTATAACTTGAAAGGCAATACAGCATTGACATATAGCGGTAATAAAGGTGGGCTGTTAATGGGCGATTACAGCAGGGCTGCCATAAATACATCGTTTAATACGGGTGCTGTTGTTGGCGTAAGCTGTAACATTTTTGGAGAAAGAAGTCCTGCAAATTTTACAGAAAATTTTACGTGGGGTAACGAAAAATATATATTTGAAAAAGCATTGAGAGATATTGAAAACTGGATGGCTTTTAAAAATATTTCTATCACAGAAGATATTAAACGAAAACTCAAATCCTTGTATGAAATAAATTGAATACAAAAAATTTTTTGTACATAAAAAAAATGGATGAAATATAAATTGGATATTGAGATATTACAACTAATATAATTGAGCATTGAAAACAAGGCGAGAAAATAATTGATATTTAATGCCTATGTTTAACAATCTGGCATTACAAGGAAAAGTAATAATTATAAAAAGAGAAATAAACAATTAACAAAATAATTTATATAAAATATTATGAGAAAACAAATAGCAGCAGCTAACTGGAAAATGAACCTTTCGCTTGAAGAAGGAATAAAATTGATGAACAATATTTTAGATGCAAAGATTATTCTGGAGACCCAACAGCAAGCTGTATTTGCTGTTCCTTTTCCATATCTGATCAATATCAAAAATGTTGTTAGTGAACATCCTAATTTTTATGTGGCAGCACAAAACTGTGCTTCAGAAAAAGCCGGAGCCTACACCGGGGAAACAAGCGCAGAAATGATTAAAGGCATTGATGTTCCTTACGTAATTATTGGGCACAGTGAAAGGCGTGAATATTACTATGAAACAAATGAAATTCTGGCAAAGAAAATTAACCTTGCACTTGCTAATAATTTAACAGCTATATTTTGTTGCGGAGAATCTTTTGAAATCAGGCAAGCAGAAAATCAAAACGAATTTGTACAAAAACAATTACAAGAAAGTCTTTTTCATTTATCTCCGGAAGATATTAGCAAGATAGTAATTGCTTACGAACCAATATGGGCAATAGGCACAGGACTTACTGCCAGCAGCCAACAAGCTCAGAAAATGCACGCACACATACGCAAAGTTGTTGCCGATAAGTATGGTAATGATACCGCAAACAATATTTCTATTCTGTATGGTGGTAGTGTAAAAGCTGCTAATGCGGTTGAAATTTTTTCACAGCCCGATGTTGATGGTGGCTTGGTTGGCGGTGCAAGCCTTGTGGCAAATGAATTTATTACAATAATTAAAAGCCTGAAAAAAAATAAATAAATTTAAGATGAACATCAATTGGTATCAGGGAGTTTGGCAGTTTCCATTACGCTAAGTTTGTCCAGATCCAAAATCGTTGTATTTTTTTCATTATCACGGTAAAACATAGGGACATATTTAAAGCCATAAGTAATTTCCTGAAATGTATAAGATGTGCGTGCAATTACAGTGTTACTGAACATATCGTCAAATGCTTTTACATACACAATTATTTCACCCTTCGCATTGCTGTAGTCATCTTTGCTAAAATTATATAGCGGACTGTCTGTTGTTATTGGATGTACCACTGTCCAGCTAAGTGTAAGGGCATTTATAGAACTTAACTCAAGATCAAGCGTAAAAAACTGATTGGTGGTTTTTCCGTTTTCGTCTGTCATCATTACCAGCGTCAACTTAGTTTCCGCATCTGTAAGGGTGGTATTTTTAAAAGGTGTTAACCTGATCATCAAAGCTGAAACATCTTTGTATGGCGCAATCACAGCATTTTCAGCAAATTTGATAAAGGCCTTTGGCCGGCTGAATCTGCCATACATAAGCCCGGTTGCCACAGCAAAACTAAGCAACCCTATCAATGCATGAAAAGAGGAAACCGCATTCATTAAAAAACCTTCAGGACTAATTCTTCCATAGCCAACAGTGGTATAAGTTTGAGTACTGAAGAAAAATGCTTCCATCAGTTTTTCTGATTCACTGTAGTTTTTTAAACCAATTAAATGTTCAACACCAATTAAATAATAAACAATTGTAAAAAGAAAATTCACGAAAATATAAAAAAATAAAATTATCAGAAAAAAGCGCCATCCCGAAATGGAAAGCATGCTGTGAAACCAACTTAACCGGGTAAAAAAGCCAATTCCTTTTTTTTCAATATTGGGTGTTCCATCTTGGTTTAACAGCCTTCCTCCATAATTTGCGGCATTTGTACCAAAGCCAGTGTTGACTGTTTTAGCCTTTTCAGTTTCTATTTTTTTATTAAAAGCCATTATTTAAATTTCACCTGAAATTAATCAATTTTTACAATTACGTTTTTTAATAAATATATTTATGCGCAAATTATTTTTATATGAAATTAAAGCAGGCATTGCTTCATAATACCGGTTGGAGAATGTTAACCATGCTGTTTACTTTTTTAAACAATATTTTAATTGTTCGGATACTCGGCGTTGAAGCCAGTGCTACTTTCTTCTATGCTTTTGCAGTCTTTATATTGTTAAGCACCGTTTTAAAATTTGGTCTTGAAAACGGTATTATTTATTTTTTATCAAAACAAAATAAGCATACCGGTGCAGTAACTTTATTACTTTTTATAGTATTGCTTATTCAGACAATACTAACCATAATTTTATTAAAGTTTTTTATTAAAGAAAGTACAGGATTTACAATGCTTTGGGCAATATCATTTATAGTAGGTAATATAATATTGTATTATATAAATGCATTTTATCAAGTAAAAAAAATGTACATAAGTCTGAACGTAGTAAGCGCAGCTGTAATATTTTTACAATCTTTGCTCCTTTTGTATTTATATTTTTCAACCCAAGACTTTTTAATAAACTATAAATTAGCAAAAAATTATACAGATGTTATTCTACTTATTTCTGCAGTAACAATTTTAATCCAAATAATACTGTTAATAGCATTCTATTATTCAAAAAATAAAATAGATTTTGCCAATTTGAAATTAGATTTAAGTGTTACCAAATATATTTTTTCTTATTCTGCCATTAATTTTGTGATAACTGTTTTGTTTTTTCTTGTAATGCGTATTGATATTTTTTTTGTCGAAAAATACTGCAATAAAATAAGTCTCTCAAATTATTTACAGACTGCCAAAATTGGGCAAATGCTTCTTGTCTTTCCAGGTTTGGTAGCAGGTGTTATTTTCCCATATACTATTGAAGCACCAAAAGTTTTGGCGGGGAAAGTCGCCTACCTATGTAGAACCTTAACTTTTTTATATCTATTAATTTTCATCATTTTTTTATTTACCGGGCAGTTTGTATTCACGTGGTTGCTTGGTCCTGATTTTAATCTGATGTATGAAATATTTGCAGCTTCTTTTTTTGGTATTTATTGTCTGTCCATAAGCTTGCTGTTCATTTCATATTTTGAAGGCATAAATAAGCAGAAGATAATTATAGAGGCTTTTTTAGTAACGCTTTTTATAATAATAATAGTAAGTTATTTATTTGTACCCATGTATGGCTATTTAGCTGCAGCAATTACTGTTTCAATAGCTAATTTCGTCGGTTTACTAGTGCTTTTAAAAGCATTTAATAAAGAAACAGCTATAAAATTTAATGAAACTTTTTTTGTAAAATTGGATGACTTAAAATTTTTAAAGACCAGTAATTTTTAAATTACTAGTTTTTTAAAGCTATAGTGTTAAAGCCAAACAATCCATCAGTTGTAATTTGAACTTTTGAAAAATCTCTTTTGAAAAACCATGAAGCTACTTCATTGTGACTGTGTTCACTTCTAAATTCGGGCGTGAACCAGTCTAAAATATCTACCATCATTTCTCTGGCATTCTGTTGGTTACCTTTTATTTTTTTTATAAGATAACTAGCAGGGAACAAAGTAAATAAATACAAATAATATTGAAACCCTAAAGGTAATTTACTGGTGACACTCCTGATTTTATTAAACAGATTATGAATAAAATCTTTTCTAGGGTGGTACAGGAAAACACTCATTTTACCTTTTGTTTTTAAAGTTGGTATTAAACAAGAAAGAGATAGCTCTGTATTATCAGTATGTATTAAAACACCGCTGCTGTGTACAATATCAAAATAATTAAATGCCACGGGCGGAAACTGCACATCTCCCTGTATAAAATGAACAAATTCAGAAATGTTGTTTTTATTGGCAATAATTATGCTTTCGCTAAAATCCATTGCTATGTTCGTAATACTATTATTGCCTAATAAACAATTGAGTTTACCATTTCCACAACCTGCATCAAAAACAATTTTTCCTTTTAAAGTTTCATCAGTTTCATTTGTTTCCAATAAAAAACGACAAAGCATTTCATCATCACCTGCATTCCAGGTCTTATCTTTTTGATAATCATATACTGACCACTCTTTTGAAAAACTATTTTTTGTTCGTTTATTTTTTTTAATAATATATTTTAAAAAATCTCTATTGTCATCATAAATTTTTTCACTGCGTTTTTCATAGTCTTGTGTATGTAATTTTAAAAAATCTTTAAAATCAATAAAAGCTTCTACACAAAGCCTTGGAATGCCTTCAATTATAGGGTAAAACCAATTTGATTCTGAAAACAAAATACCTTCCTCTATTATTGTGGTAGTAGTTTTTCCAAAAGTTTGTTGTGACTCTTTTATTACATTTAAAGTAAGTCTACTTTTTGTAACAGGACACCTCAAGATTTCTAATAATTTGTATTGCATAATTAAATAGCATTATTTTACAATAATATTATATAGGTATGAAATAAAGAAAATTACTTCAATTTTATTATTATTAAATACATGAGACGATTATTCTTATACCGGCTTTTTAAGGAATCAAAAATATTCTTTTTTTTTGCTACACTTTTTATATTGGGTTATGCAATTGTATTGCGTAAACAAATGGATATGTTGCTTTTTCCTATAAACAATATGTTTTCTAATAATACGGCTATAGATTTTTCAACAAGTACTTACGCAGTTAAATTCAATGGAAATATTGTAAAAATAACCGATGATCTCTATCTTAAAAAAGACTTTTCTGAAAACTCCTTACAGATTTTTTCTAAATGGATAAAAGCTGATGAAAAAGATTTAATGACTAATTTATTGGAAAGACGAATAATGGATTCTGCCAAAAGAATAGCTTATTTAAATAAATTAACTTCTCCGAAAAATACTGTTCGGACCTGGCCGGTTTGGTTTGTGAAATTTCATCACGTAAAAACAAGAGTAGGAGACAAAATAGAAATTTGGGAATATAAATTTGATCTTATAAACAACAATTTTATATTGAAAGATTCTTTATTGATAACAAAACAATTTATTATCAATGAATAAAATTACAGGTTTATATGAGCCACCAATAAAGCAATACAAAATAATATTATCAATACTTTTTATTGAAATATTGATTTATTTTTTTTGTGATATCCATATTGCTTCATTCCAAAAAAATACTTTTATTGGTTTTGAACAGGATCCGCTCTTGTGGGTTTTTTATTTTACCGGCTTACCTCAGTTAATTTTAAGTAATATTTTCATCAGCTATTTTATAGATTGTTTAATCATACTTTTAATGATAGCACTTATTTTAAAACCTCTAAATAGATGGGTTGCCTTGGGGCTTTTAATGTTATTGTTTATTTTCTATTGCATTTTTACCGCTCATTTAGGGCATAGAAATTATCAATCCGGTTATCTTTTCGTTTTACTTCCCTTTCTTTTTTTTAATATAAAAAATAAGCAAATTATTTTTGAATTTATCAGGTATTTCCTTTTATTTTTTTATGTTTCTGCTGCATTTTTTAAATTTGAAAGTGGCTCATTATTCCAACAACATCATTTAAGTCATGCAGTTATCAGCCAGTTTACACCTTATTTTTTAGAACAGTCTGTTTCACTTCGCACAGGTTTTAATTTGTATTTAATTACTCATCACAATTTTGCTCAAGTACTTTATATTGCTGCAACAATTTTTGAATTTATAACGATCATCGGATTTTTTACCAAACGTTACGATCAATATCTGGCTTCAGCATTAATTATATTTCATTTGGCAAATTGGTTTATAATGGATATTGCTCCCGTTGGACAAATGGCTTTTATTTGTACACTTTTTTTCAGTAGAAAATTTTGCTTGAAACCGCCGTTTTAATCTCTACAATGATATTTTTCACGCAGTTAAGTGATGTAATTCAATAAATTGAATGTTGGAATCCTATAAATTTATTACCTTTTTTTTAATGATTATTTTAATGGCACGGTAATTGAAAATAGGGTGAAAAATAATTTAGCTATGAAAAAAATATCATTATTATGCCTTCTAGCATTTTCATTATTTGCAGCAGAAGCCCAGACAAAAAAGAGTAAAAGATCTCGGAAACACCCGAGTAAAGAAACTGTTGCGAAGGCAAAATTTTTAAAAGTGGAGGCTCAAAAAAAATTAATGAGAGATTCTTTAATGATAGGTATGAAGATGGAAGATTCATTAAGAGTTGCAGGTGATAATATTTCTGATTTACAAAAAGATAGTTTAAGTGTAGTTTACAGGCAAAACGGATTAAAAAATATTGATAGTTTAAATAAAATAAGGTATGCCACAATTGCAAAGTCAAGAAGTGAAGTTGATATTGCTGAAAAAACTCAGATGGATATAAACAGGGCCGCCAAATTAAGTGACTACCAAAGTAAACAGGTAAAATATATTAATCAAACCTATACAGAAAAAGCAAGAGTATTGACTAGCGGTGTAGATCCACAAACAAAAAAGCAGGAATTGGCAGCACTTAATGAGGAAAGACGGAATAAAATAAGAGTTGTTGTTGGTAAGTCCCGTGAAAAAAAACTAGAAAACGAACGTAAAGATTATTTCAAGAAGAATGCAGCTGACGAATCAAACTCATGGATAAATATTGCTGAAAGTGTAGCTTCAAAATAAGTGATTAAATTCAATATCAATTCAATTCCAATACAAATGACCGTTGCGTTTTGCAGCGGTTTTTTTGCGTAATGAATTTAATTATACTTTAAATAGATTGTGTAATTTTCCGGTATGAATATTTTTTTACCAGCGCTTATTCTTTACTTGGTTGTTTTCTTTTTTGTTTGCATGAGAATTATTTTTGAAACGCATAGTACCAATAAAACACTTGCTTATCTGCTGTTTTGTACGTTTATTCCTGTAATAGGAATAGTTTTTTACATCACTTTTGGAGTAAATTATTGGAGAATAAAAAAATACAACAAAAAATCTGATGCTGATAAAAAATTACTTCAGCAAATTGGAGAAAAGGTAAAACAGTTTTGCGAGGTAACAGTAAACATTATGGATGATTCCATTCAGCAAAATGCTGAATTATCGTCTATGTTATTGAAGGATCTTGGTAGCCCTTTAACTGCAGGTAATAAAATTAAACTATTGATTAACGGAGAAAATAAATTTCCGGAAATGCTGCATGCAATTATGAATGCAAAAAAACATATTCATTTAGAGTATTACATTTATGAATGTGATGGGATTGGAAATGAGTTAATAGAGATCTTAATAGAAAAAGCAAAGCAAGGGGTGGAAGTTAAAATGATTTATGATGATTTTGGAAGCCCTACTATTAAGAAAAAAATAGAAAAAAGGATGCAGGATGCAGGTGTTAAAATATTTCCATTTTATAAGATTTTGTTTTATCTCTTTGCAAACAGAATAAATTATAGAAACCATCGTAAGATTGTTGTTGTAGATGGTTGTACTGCTTTTGTAGGTGGAATAAATGTCAGTGACAAATACATTAATAAAAATACAAAAGATTTATTTTGGCGAGATACGCATGTGAGAATAGATGGCCCGGCTGTATATTATTTACAATATCTTTTTATGGCTGACTGGCATTTTTGTTGCGAAAAATCTTTTTTTGCTAATGAAAAATATTTCCCATCAATAAAACCTTTTACAGAAAATAGCTATGCACAAATAACTGCGAGTGGCCCAAACTCTATGCAGCCATCTGTCATGTTTACAATACTTCAGGCAATATATTTAGCAAAAGAAGAAATATTGATTACTACACCATATTTCATTCCGGGAGACAGTATTATAGATGCACTTAAAATTGCTGCCTTAAGCGGTTTAAAAGTAAAATTGCTAGTGCCGGGTATATGTGATTCAAAAATTGTAAATGCAGCGTCAAAAAGTAATTACAGAGAACTTTTGATTGCGGGGGTTGAAATTTATTTATACCATAAAGGGTTTGTACATGCAAAAACCATGGTAACGGATGGTAAACTAGTAATACTTGGAACCGCCAATATGGACAGAAGGAGTTTTGATTTAAACTTTGAAGTGAATGCAGTTTTATATGATACTACATCTGCAAATGAACTGAGAAACGTGTTCTTTGATGATTTACAATTTTCAGAACAAATTAATAAAGAACAATGGTTAGACAGAAAATGGCATATCCAGTTTCCAGAAAAATTAGCAAGATTATTGTCACCTGTTTTATAATTAATTTCCCTTAATTCTGTATAAAAGAGATTTAAATGATTGTCTATCCCATTTTGCAAATCTTCCTCTTTGCACAACCAAAGTATTATTAATGTCAGGCTGTAGATAATAATAAAAAGCATAATCTTCCAAAGGGTTTTGCCATCCTATTATCTGCCCAAATCTTAAGTCATAAAACACCAGGCTGTCTCTCCGCTGTTCTAATGTATAAAATCCCTGTGAAAACTGAATCAGTTTTTTTAACTGAGCCGGTTCCTTTATAATGGGTTTTAAATTATAATTATTTGGTTTAAAATGAAAGTCTATATTTTTTTGCTTATCAAATACTGACCGGTATCCTGTATAAAAGCCACTATCATTGCCGGCAGCTACAAACCATAGCCATGTTTGTAATGGCGCAGGAGTAATTAGTAACTTATTGTAATTAATATTTTGTGTAGCAAGTATTTTTTTAGTTTCAGCAGTTACATAAAACTTATTTGCCAGGGAATACAGCAGGTAAAAAAAAGGAATTATTAAACCAGTTTTCCAAATCCATTTTCTGCCTGCGCTTTTTTGTCGTACAAAAATCAACATTAGTGACGCAATGACGGGAATGATTGAGAAAAATGGATCAGCTACATAAATTGTATTGAAAGATATTCTCAGATGGCTGAAAGGTTCAAACCATCCTACACCGTAGTTATTGAATGCATCAAGAAAAAGATGAATTAAAATTACTAAGCCAATAAATAAAATCCATTTTAGAAAACTTATATGATGTGAACGGTGAAATCTGAAGGCAAACCAGGCAATTATAGGTGTAATAATTATTGCAAATAATATAGAATGTGTAATGCCGCGGTGTACAAGTAAATTGTCAGAAGTATTTAGCCAAAAAGAAGCTATAAAATCTATATCGGGAATGCTTTGTGCAAGTATGCCCCATAGCATAGCTTTCTTGCCAACTGTTTTTCCTGCAAAGGCTTCTCCCATGCATGCCCCCAGCGCTATATGTGTAAATGAATCCAGTTTGTAAACTATTAAGAATGTATACTAATTAAATAAAAAATGTTACCCCAAAATTTTGATTATTGTTAACCAATCATTACAACCATTTTAAACAAACAGGTTTCCCAACAGAAATTCTATTACCTGTGTCAGTTAATAATCCTGTTTTAATATCTCTTTCAAAAATTACAACTTCATCACTGTTCTGATTTGCTACCAGTAAATATTTTCCACTGGGGTCAAAATTAAAATTGCGTGGTGCTAAACCTAATGCAGATTGATGTGTTAATAATGAAAGGTAACCTGTCTTTTTATTGATTTTATAAATAGCAATCGTATTTGATTCTCCCCTGTTGCTTGCGTATAAAAAATTTCCGTCTGTAGAAATATGAATGTCTGCACTTCCAGCTGTTCCTTTAAAATTTAAGGGTAAACTGGAAATAGTTTGTATTCTTTTCAACACATTGTTTTTAATAGAATAGAGCGCAATCATTCCTGATAATTCCTGCATAACATACATAAACCGGTTATCAGCTGAAATATCAATGTGCCTTGGGCCTGACCCTGCATCAGTTGAAATAAATTTTTGAATGGATGGTTTTACATTTCCTGTTTTTTCATCAAAATTATAAAGCATTATTTTGTCCGTACCAAGATCAGTAACATAAAGTACCTTATTATTTTTTGATAGAAAAGTAGTATGTACATGAGGGGAATTTTGTCTGGCAGTATCAATGCTTTTGCCCTGCTGTTGCACTGTCTGTGTGGCTTGCATCAAAGTGCCATTTTTATTTGCGGGTAATACGGCAAAATTTCCACTGCTGTAGTTGCCGGTAAATACCCATTTACCTGTGTTATCAATTGCAATGTAGCAGGGGTGGTTTCCTTCTGATGATTGTGTATTTATTTTTGTAAGAATACCAATCTTTTTGTCAAAAACAAATGAAGTAACAGTTCCTCCTTTTCCGTTTTTGTCTGCATTTTCATTAACAGCATATACGTATTTTTTATTGGGTGAAATGGCAATGTAAGACGGGTTAGATGTTTTTACATGGCTTATTTCTTTTGCCAAACCGTTGAGGTTGTTAAATTGATACACATAAATCCCTTCGCTTTTGGGTGAATCATACGTGCCAATCAGGAGAAATTGGTTTTGTGAAAAACCTTTACCCATATAGAAAAAAGAAAATACAAAAAATATAAATTTCATGAAGGATCAATTATAATTTTAAAATTTAGATACGCAAATCAAGCTACACTAATAATTTTAAAATGATGAGTTTGTAACTGTAAATATAACGAAGAGAAAAAAATTATAAAAGAGCTGTTAACTTTTTATGAATATATTGATTGCTAATGTTTAAACATTGTACATTTGTTTTATAACCAATACTGTTTATGCGGACGATAAATAAAAGGCCCTGGCTAAAGAAATTTTTTGTAATCATATTGGTATTGATAGTAGCAGGCGGCATTGGTGTATATTTAATTTTTACCGAAAAGTTTGAAGATACTGGAAAGCAGGCTGCTGCTTTTACCATTGCTGCAGTTGATTTAATAAAAGAATTTCAAAAGAACGATAGTGGGGCAAATAAAAAATATGCTGAAAAGATAATTATTGTAAAAGGCACAATTGCCGAGACGGAAGGGGTAGATACCACTATAAATGTAAAAATGAAGGATACTTTAACAGGTTCATATATTATTTTTGCATTTCAGGAGCAACATCTAAAAGAAGCAAAACAATTAAAGGAAGGTGATATGGTTTCAATAAAAGGTTCCTGCAGTGGTGGTACTTACAGTAAAATATTAGAAACAGAATTTATAAGTTTTAAACGTTGTGCATTAAATAAATAAAAACAAAAAAAATAAAACATGAAAAAATCTATTATCCTTTTTGCAATGATTGGTTTAACAGCTATGGCATTTGCACAAAAGAAGCAAACAACTACTTCTGCAACTATTAGTTTTGATGCAACTACAACCCTTGATGCTTTGCCTAAAGCAGAAAACAAAACTGTAGTTGCAAGCATCGATACCAAAACCGGTAACGTTGCATTTGAATCTGTTATTAAAAGTTTTACATTTTCAAATCCAAAAATGCAGGAGCATTTTAACGGAGATAAATGGATGGATTCCAATAAATTTCCAACTGCAACTTTTACAGGAAAAATAGAGGATGTTAAAGCTGTTAATTTTAAAAAAGATGGTAGTTATAATGTGGCAGTAATGGGGGATTTAACCTTACATGGCATTACGAAACCGGTTACAACAAAAGCGGTTATTACTGTTGTAGGCAAATTAATTTCGACGAAAACGGATTTCATAATTGCCTTGGCTGATTATGGTGTAAACGGAGGTGCTGTTGCTGCAGGAAAAGTATCTACAGAGCCCAAAATATCTGTAGTAGCAGAGTTTAAATAATTATAAATTTTTTATAAAAGCCCTCAAGCAATACAAAATTTTGTTTGAGGGCTTTTTTATTATTAAGACACATATTCGCTGCTGAATAAAATATTGCTACTTTTTTTGAGACGAG
>JAYVVD010000231.1:0-4852 GCA_043787295.1 Ferruginibacter sp.
ATATCTTTTTCCAGATGGTATTTTGTGAGGCGATGGTAATGTGTGGCATTGCGTTTTTTCATAAAAGAATACAAATCAGGTTGTGCTGTAAGATAAAGGCTTTCGGCCAGTTGGGATGAGTCACATTGTATGGTGAATTTCTCTTTAATTCTATTTACAACAGCACCGGCAAACAAACTGTCTTCAATATTTATTTTATCTTTCCAGGCAGCACATGCAAGTATTACATTTTTATTTTCCTTTAATAAGTGTGTACACAC
The DNA here is from genome assembly GCA_043787295.1 of Ferruginibacter sp. Lineage (GTDB taxonomy): Bacteria > Bacteroidota > Bacteroidia > Chitinophagales > Chitinophagaceae > Ferruginibacter. The sequence continues at coordinate 261 of JAYVVD010000231.1, forward strand.
TGCATTTATATTAGGGAATGAGCCGGTAATAATTTCTGTAGCTCCATTTGCCAGCGCCATGTGTAATAATTTTGTTCCGTTGGTGGTAGTTAACACCAATGTTTTGCCAGCAATAAATGATGGAGGATATTCAAAAGGGGAATTGCCATATTGTAACCCTTCCGCAACCTGTCCATCTCTTTCTCCGGCAGTTATAGCATTTAATGCTGTACCCAGCTTTATACATTCTTCAACATTATCAATAGGTATAATTTCTGCAGCACCATTATGTAATGCAGTAGCGATGGTTGATGTAGCACGCAGCACATCAATAATTACAACAATGCTGTTGCTTACATCATATAAATGTAGCAGCGCCGGCGATAGACAAGTGTACAGAGAGGGTTTGGTATCGTTCATTAATTATTGCTTTTTTAAATCATCTTGCACTGTTCAATTTCCTCTTAATGAATACTATAAATATGTTACACAAAAGGCACTTTTACAACTACAGCTTTCAATAAAGTACTTCTCACCTTTATAAATATTTCAGAGCCAATGGTGGAGAATTTTGTATCTACATAACCCATTCCAATTGCCTTCCCGAGTGAAGGTGCTTGTGTACCTGATGTAACCCTGCCTATTGCTGTGCCTTCAAAATCTTTTATTTCATAATCGTGGCGGGCAATTCCTTTTTCAATCATTTCAAAACCAACCAGTTTTTGAGCCACACCCTGCGTTTTTTGTTTTTCAAAAATTGCTTTTGATGTAAAGTCTTTTGTAAATTTTGTTATCCAGCCCAAACCTGCTTCCATGGGAGAAGTGGTATCATTTATATCCATCCCATATAAACAAAATCCTTTTTCTAATCTTAGGGTATCTCTTGCACCCAAACCGATAGGTTTTATTCCTGAGGCTTTGCCTGCTTCAAAAATAGCATCCCAAATTTTATCAGCAGCGCCATCTTTGTCTTCAAAATAAATTTCAACACCGCCACTTCCTGTATACCCTGTAGCACTGATTAGTACATTATCAACACCGGCAAATATTCCTTTTGCAAACGTGTAATATGGTAAATTTAAAATATCAATATCAGTAAGGGGTTGTAATATTTTAGTTGCCAGTGGTCCCTGAATGGCAAGCAGACAGGTATAGTCAGAAATATTCTGCAGCTGTGCCTCATTAGTGTTGTATTTCGTAATCCAATTCCAATCTTTATCAATGTTGCCAGCATTTACAACGAGCATGTAGATTTCATTTTCTTTTATACAATACACCAAAAGATCGTCTACAATTCCTCCATCTTCATTTGGCATACAACTATACTGGGCTTTGCCAGCAGTAAGTTTACTTGCATCGTTTGTTGTTATGCGTTGTATTAATTCCAGAGCATTTGAACCTTTCACCATAAACTCTCCCATGTGGCTAACATCAAAAACGCCTGCTACATTGCGCACAGTGGCATGTTCATCGTTTATACCGGTATAAGAAATAGGCATATTAAAACCGGCGAAATCAGCCATTTTAGCTCCTAATGCAATATGTTTTTCTGTAAAGGGTGTATTTTTCATATCTCGTTTTTGTGTGGGCAAATGTAAATAAAAAAAAAGCCCCACCGTTACCGGCAGGACTTTATTCAACCTCAACTTAACTCGCTCATTAATTGAGTACTATCATTGCATTTCTAAAAGGAAGCGATTTGAGTAAAAAAGTATTGCTTTCATCTTTGTTTTCGTATTTCTCCAGTTGCTTTTCTATTTTTTCTTTTTCCTTTTGCAGCGAATCTTTGTAACGCTTTTCTACTTTTTGTAAATTCATTTTTATAGAATCAATTTTATCCATTGGCTTTTTGTCATCATAACGGTAATTGCCTTTATCATTGCTGTCTTCTATGGTTATTCCATTTTTGTTAATGCGTACCCTTCCGTTTCGGTCTCTAGCATCAACACCGTTACTGTTTATCTCTACTTCATTTTTTCTGTACCTGTCTGCCTGTTTGCCATCTTTTGTAAAAAGACCATCCATCTTCATTGTGTACCACTCGCCTTCATTCCATCCGTCTTCAAGGTTTTCAAACTTTATACTTTCAAAATCTCTTTCCCAGTTATTGTTGAATGGACCACTAAAATTTATTCTTGATGAAGTATTTACCCGATCGTTTATTTTTATTTGTTTGCCTACAGGTACATACACGGTAATGATCACATGCTGGTTTCTAAATTTATTTATTTTATTAATATTTATTCCTTGATCAATTACTAGCAAAGAATCTTTTTGTTCTGCATTAAAATTTATCAGCGAAGCAAGTGTATCAGCATTTCTTCTTGTATTGCCACACGCAGTTCTTATTAAGGTGACCCTAAAACTGTCGTTGGTAGCTTTCACAATATGTATGGTTGTGTTTCTAATTACTGCACTGTCTTCGTCGGTACCTTCAAATGGCTCCATACTAAACCAACTGTTTCTTGAAAACCTTGTCCCCGGCGCAAGTGTGGTTACTTCAAGAGATTTAACTACCGGGTTTGGTAAAAAAACTTCCTGCTCGTTTATGTTGGATGAATGTCTGAAATCTTTTGAAAGAGAAGCTATCAATAAAATAAAACTAACCCAGCCAATAACCCATAAAGCACTAAAACCTAACTTAAGCATTTTGCTGCCTGTTTTCATTTTGGCAAGCTTCCTTATTATCCATGTAATAATTGCAATCATTGGTGCTATTATAAAGAACAACAATGTTCCCCATGCAAATACATTTTGCCATCCCTGGGTTAGTAAAAAATCTTTCATTGGGAAAACACCCATCGCCGCAATGCCAAAAGCAAATAATGCAATAATAAGAGATATGCCTACAATGCCCAGAATAAAATATACAAATCCTTTAACCAACAGAGCAATAATATCACCTAACGAACGACTTCCTTTTTTTGCCAGTGTTCCAGCTTCTGTTCCAAAAGCTTTACCTCTTTCGTTGGCAACATTTACTGCCTCTTTACCAAATTTTTGAACTCTTTCCTGCACACCTTTCATTTCCTCCACCACAGAATTTTTAATTGTATTCATATCTACCTTCTCACCTTTCATCTCCAGCTTTTCTGCTGTAGTTTTAGCCTCTGGCAAAACAAGCCAAAGTATAATATATATGAACAAAGCGCCGGGGCTAAAGCTGAAGAAATTAAAATCACCATAATCTCCCCAATTTCCCCATCTGTTTCTGCTGGCAAAAGATAACAATGGCAGCAAGAAAAGTACTCTTGGTATCCAGGCATTTATTCCTAAATAATTGCCAATACCACTGCAAACTCCGGCTATATATTTTTCATCATTGTCTCTGTACAATTTTTTTCTTCTGCTTCCAATTACAGTGGTAGCGCTGCTTGGCACAGCTATCCATAAAATGATGTACGGTATAAAACCTATTCCGAAAGAAAATAATAATACAAGAAATATAATTCTTACTATTACAATATCTATATCGAAATAATTAGCAATACCACTACAAACCCCACCCACGAGTTTATGGTTTTCGTCTCTAAACAATCTTCTTTTTCCAGAAATGTTTGTGTAAGATGATTGTTGCTGTTGTTGGGTTTTTTGTTCTGTAGAATCTATGTTATCTGTTGTAATGGAAGGATCTGCATCATCAAAATCTTCAGGTCTGCCTATACTTTTAATAATTGCATTTACATCTTCATCTGTAATGCATGTAGCACCAGCTTTTATTCTTTCCTGAAATAATTCTCCAATACGGTTTTCTATATCGTTTATAATTTCATCCCTTCCATCTTCTAAAGCAAAGTGTCGTGATAAACTATCTATGTAAGATTTTAAAATATCGTAAGCAGATACTTCTATTGGAACTACCCGGCCTTGAAAATTTATATTTATTACCTGTTTCATGATGTAATAATTGTTTGTTGTTAATGTTGTTGTTGAGGTTGTGGTTTTTTTATTTGGTTAATGCTGCTACTGCATTTGCAAGTTCGTTCCAGGTTGCTTCGAGTTCTTTATAAAAATCTGCACCCTTGTCAGTAAGCAGAAAATACTTTCGTGGCGGTCCACTGTTGCTTTCCACCCATCTATAAGTAAGCAATTCCGCATTTTTTAATCTTGTAAGCAAAGGATACAAGGTGCCTTCAAAAATGTTGAGGTTAGCGGCTTTCATTTTATCAATAATATCTGAAGGGTAAGCTTCCCCCTGTTTTATTACTGATAATATGCAAAACTCCAAAACCCCTTTTCGCATCTGACTTGCTGTGTTATCAATATTCATGTCTTAAAATTTTATGTTTCTATTTTCCCGCTTTGATAAACCAAAGATAGGTTTAGTTTGGTACTATGCAACACATAATACCTTTTATTTTATGGTAGTCGGTAATATAATTTTATAAATAATTGATAATCATATTATAAGAGAATAAAAATTTTTTTGTGTTTTGATGAATGGAAGATTAAAAATATAAATGGTAACTATAAAATTTGTTTTTACAACGAATTTTGATTTAATAACCTACCTTCACAATAGTTCATTAACACAGCGGCATTAAAAGCCCGGATATTTATTGTAGATTTTTATTTAATACACTTCCCCAATAAGATGCTTTACGAACTTAAGC
>JAYVVD010000232.1:0-2277 GCA_043787295.1 Ferruginibacter sp.
ATGAGCGATTTTGAGGGTCGTGTAATTGAACTTCAGTTTGGAGATATAAAGTTAATTAATGCCTATTTCCCTTCTGGTACATCGGGCGATGAAAGGCAAACTTACAAGTACGTTTGGCTAAAAGAAATGCAGAATCATCTTGATAAAATAAAAAATACAAATCCTAAAATAATTCTTTGTGGAGATTATAACATTGCCCACAATGAAATAGATATTCACGACCCAAAAGGAAACAAAAAATCGTCTGGCTTTTTACCTGAAGAGAGAGATTGGATGACGCAATTTTTAGACTCAGGTTGGATTGATACATTTAGAGAATTTAATAAAGAACCGCACCAATACAGTTGGTGGAGCCAGCGTTTTCCCAGTGTACGTTTAAACAACAAAGGCTGGCGTATAGATTACATAACCGTTACAGAGCCTTTACGTAAACAACTTGTAAGCGCATCAATATATCCAGATGTAAAACACAGCGATCATTGTCCCATCTTTTTAGAAATAAAGAATAGTTAATACAACTATATTTAAAATTTGTCTTTTACTGATATTATTATTTTTATAAAGTAAAGTGCTAACTTTCTTTTTGAACCAACCTAAAACTGCATGGAAGCTGTTATTGCATTGCTATTCATTATTATTTTAATAGTTGTAATTAACCAAAACAGCAAGCTGGCTAAGCAACTTCAAAAAATAGAGAACGAATTAAAAAAGCTAAAATTTAATTTTAATTCGTTGTCTACTCCTATTGATGAAAAAAAAGAAGAACCTGTTTTAACTACACCATCCGTTACCGCTCCTTATAAAAGTATTTTTTCCGTTGTTGAAAATAGTGAACCTGTTAACGAACCAATTATAAAAATGAAAACTGAACAGGCAGGTTTTATAACCCAACGAGAGCAAGCAGTATTTTCCTCTGAAAACATACCTATAGAATATGAACCCTACCCTGAACCACCAAAGCCTATTTATAAACCTTCATTTTTTGAATGCCATCCGGATATGGAAGAATTTATTGGAGAAAATCTGGTAAACAAAATAGGGATTGCCATACTTGTTCTTGCAATTGGCTTTTTTGTGAAATATGCGATAGACCAAAACTGGGTGGGTCCTGTTGGCAGGGTTTCAATCGGTATTTTATGTGGTGCTATTTTAGTAGGTACTGCTCATAAAATGCGCAACAGCTACAAGAGCTTTAGTTCTGTACTGGCAGGTGGTGGGCTTGCAGTATTTTATTTTACAATTACCCTTGCTTACCACCAGTTTAAATTATTTGATCAAACTACTGCTTTTATAATTATGATTGTTATAACTGTATTTGCAGTGATGCTTTCTCTTTTATACAACAAACAAGAGCTTTCTGTAATTTCATTATTGGGGGGCTTTCTTGCACCATTTTTAGTAAGCACAGGCAATGGTAATTACAAAACACTTTTTATTTATGTAATTGTTTTGAATATTGGATTGCTCATAATTGCTTATAATAAAGCTTGGCGATCGCTCAATTTTTTATGTTTCTTGTTCACTGTTGTTCTCTTTGGTGGATGGATTGTTTTCTTGAATTTAAATATCGGGTTTGAAACGTATAAAAACGCATTCTTGTTTGCAACAATATTTTATGTGCTATTTTTTGCCATTAATATTGCCAATAACATCAAAGAAAAGAAGAATTTTATTGCTTCTGATTTTGGAATTCTTCTGACGAATACGGCTCTTTATTTTGGCGTTGGCATTTACTGTCTGCAAAAAATGAATGCAGGTGAGTTTAAAGGATTGTTCAGCGCCGGCATGGGTATTTTCAACCTAGTAGCCACATACTTTCTATTTAGAAAACAAAAAATAGATCAAAATATTTTGTACCTGCTAATAGGTATTACACTAACATTTATATCTGTTACACCACCATTACAACTTAGCGGAAATAACATTACACTATTCTGGGCAAGCGAAGCAGTTCTTTTGTACTGGCTGTTTACAAAATCTCAACTGCGCATCATTCAAACTTCATCTTTTATTGTTTGGGTGCTCATGCTTATAAGTTTACTGATGGACTGGAGTAAAGTATATATCGAGTACAACGGCGCCGTAAACATTGTAGCAAACAAAGGTTTTATAACCAGTTTTTTTGCAGCAATAGCAACTTATCTTTTATACATTATTCGTAAAAATGAAAAGCCAATAACGAACACATTAAATCTTGTTCCGAGTAAATTATTTTTCAGAATTACTGCTATCATTTTATTATTTATTTCCGGTACTTTAGAAATTAACCACCAGTTT
>JAYVVD010000233.1:0-7087 GCA_043787295.1 Ferruginibacter sp.
ATACCCAGGTTTTTGCCGAATTCATATAAATGATCCTGGTTTCCTAAACCTGCGCCGCCAAGCACTGCTCCCATTTGCAGACTTGCCGCTACCAATACAGAAGTTTTTAGCGTAATCATATTTAAATAATCATCAAAACTAACATTATGCATTTTTTCAAAATCCATATCAAGCTGCTGACCTTCGCACACCTCTTTAGCAGTTTTATTAAATATTTCAATGCTTCGTGGAAGGTAACGTGGGCTTATTCTGCCAAGGTTTTCGTAAGCGGTTACAAACATTACATCACCTGCAAGCAATGCTGTATTATCACCATATTTTTGATGTACCGTTTCCATTCCTCTACGCAAAGGTGCCTTATCCATAATATCATCGTGGATCAAACTAAAATTATGAAACAACTCTATGGAAGCGCCCGCATGGTAAGCATCATCATTTACGGGAGAAAACAATTCATTGGAAAGATAAACACATACAGGTCTGATTCTTTTTCCTTTAATACCAAGTATATATTGAGCAGGATCGTATAATGTAGGAATATGTGTAGGAAAGTGTCTTACGTTAAATCTTTCTTCAAACTGTGCCGATAATTCCTGAAATGAATGCATGAATGTGAAATAACCGCTGATGCGCTAAGAAGCAAAAGCATTTAAATTGATGAAGCGTCTTAGCGCTATGAAAAATATTTTTATTTCAAGAATTAATTATAAAGGGTAAAAATATCATGTTTGCCTTTTATAATGCAGTTTTATTAATAATGATAGAATAAACTTTTTTAAACATTTAACGCAAAAGGTAAAATAAGTTCATTGAAAAATTTCAATCTTGTTATTTTTTCCTTGCAGTTTTTTTAGCTGCAGGTTTAGTTGCTGACTTTACAGGCGACTTACCTGCTTTTACTTTTACCTGGTTTGCTTTTCCTTCCACTTCAGTCACCAACTCATAGTCCAGCTGGCGCTTATCTAAATTGGCACTAATAACTTTTATCGTTACATGGTCGCCCATTCTAAACCGTCTGCCTGTTCGAAGTCCTATCAATGAATAGTCAGTTTCATCCTGCTTAAAATCATCGTAATAAGAAAGGTCTTTAATGCTTACAAGTCCCTCACATTTATGTTCTACAGTTTCTACCCAAAAACCGAACCCTGAAACGCCTGAAATTACACCCTCAAACTCTTCACCCAAAAACTGTTGCATAAACTCTACCTGCTTGTATTTATTGCTTGCACGCTCAGCTTCCATTGCTGCACGTTCTTTATCGCTGCAATGTTTATTTTTTTCTTCCATCGCCTTATCAATAAATAAATTTTTATCAATAATGCTTTGTAAAACCCGGTGCACCATCACATCAGGATATCTTCGTATTGGCGATGTAAAATGGCAATAGTTCTCAAAACCCAAGCCGTAATGTCCTACATTTTCTGATGTATATTTTGCTTTTGCCATTGTGCGGATACCGAGCTGGCCGAGCACGTGCTCCTCTGTAGTTCCTTTTACTTCCTTCAACAAATTATTAAAAGATCTTGCAATGGTTTTTTCGTCAGTCATATCAAACGCATACCCACATTTTTTGGCAAATGCTACAAAAGGCTTCAGCTTTTCAGGGTCAGGGTCATCATGCGTTCTGTAAGAAAATGGTATGGGCTCTTTATTTACTTTTATTTTTGATACATATTCTGCAATAGACCGGTTTGCCAGCAGCATAAACTCCTCAACCAATTTATTGGCATCCTTACTTTCCTTCACCATTATGCCAATTGGTTTGCCTGTGTCATCAAGTTTAAACTTTACTTCTTGCGATGAAAAATTGATTGCACCATTATCAAAACGCTCTTTTCTAAATTGCTTTGCAAGATTATCAAGTAATAAAATTGGCTTACAGTGAAGACCTTCCTCAGTTTCAATCGTTTTCTGTACTTCTTCATACGTAAAACGATGGTTGCTGTGTATCACCGTTCTGCCAATCCATTTGTGTTTAATCTCCGCTCTGTTGCTTATTTGAAAAATTACAGAAAATGTATATTTATCTTCATTTGGCCTAAGCGAACATAGTTCGTTCGATATTTTTTCAGGTAACATGGGATTCACACGATCAGGCAGGTACACACTGGTAGCACGCTCATAAGCTGCTTTGTCAATAATACTGCCAGGCGTTACAAAATGGCTCACATCTGCAATATGAACACCTATTTCATAATTACCATTATCTAAATTTCTAATAGAAATGGCATCATCAAAATCTTTTGCATCAACAGGGTCAATAGTAAATGTGAGTATATCTCTGCAATCTTTTCTTTTTTTTAATTCCTCTCTCGAAATATTTGGGAGCAATGCAGCTGCAGCCTTAAGCACAGCATCATCAAATTGCAAAGGAAAACCTGCGTGTACAATAATTTCTTTCATTGCCATATCAGCCTCATTTTCCGCAGTCATTACCGCAATAATTTCACCTTCAGGTTTCTTGTCGCTTTTGTCCCATTTTAAAAATTTTGCTACCACCCTATCTCCGTCTTTTGCGCCGTTTAATCTGCTAAAATCTATATGAAAGTCCGGCATTGGGCTGTTGCCACCTGCTATAAAAAATGCAGATTTTTCTTTTACAGAAATATTGCCAATAAATTCTGTCTGTTTGCGTTCTACAACCGATGATATTTTTCCTTCAGGCCTTTTTGATCTGTCCTGTGGATTCATTACCTGCACCTTTACTGTATCTCCATGAAAAGCCCTTCCAAAATCATTAGGTTTTACCAGTATATCTTTTTCCCTGTCTTCAACAATTACAAAGCCCATTCCACTGCGGCTAATTTCCAATTTTCCTTTTAAAATTTCTGATTGTGATGATTTTTTTTTGCCGTCGGCCGTATGCTGTTTACTCATAATCGTTTTTCTGCTGTATTAATTCTTTGCAATGTACAAAATATATTTTTTAGGGTAAAAACTGGGGGCGGTAAGCAGCTACCAATTTGGGGCATTTGTAACGGGCTGTCTGTACTACTCCTCGTTCCGCTGCGCTGCACTGTGGGGTAGTGCTGCCCATCCCTGCGCCTTTGGGCTGGGGAATTTTGTTCAACAATTATGGAGCATTGGTTGACTTGTTTTCAAATCAGCTAAATCAACAATATTAATATGAGAGATTATTGTTTTGAAAAATATTATATCTAGCGTTTGATAAACTATCTAACCATTGACTATTAAATCTCTCAAGGGCAAAAGAAAAAACATATTTTCCTTCTGATCCCTCTGCCATTCCTGGGTTTTTTATAGAAGCTTTCTCCATTTCAATATTGCCCATTTTTGCGTAGTGATTAATTATTTCAATATCCTGAAGACTTAATTGCGAATCACTTAGTCCTTTGCTCGCATCATTATTTAAAACTTCTTTAATAGCTTCTGATTTATTAAAGCCCTCTAAAAGTAATTGCTTGAAATAGGTGATTTTAAAATCATAAACGTACGCATGTTTTAAACTTTTATTATAAGTTAGATGTCTATTATTTTTGCACCCAGAAACCAAAATATATAGAGAAATAAACAAAAGTGTCGGATATTTTTTCATGTAATATTTGATTTTATGGAAGTTCCCAAATAAATATATCACTTACACCACCTGTCGGGTTAAAATAGCATGATCCATCGCATTTTCCGTTTTCTATCATGTCAGCATGCCCACTTGCACAAAATCCTGTCTGTGTATTGCACCCCCCGGGGATATTTGGAATCATTATGTAAATGCCTTTCTTACCAGAAAGCAAAAATGGAAAGTTTTTTCCGTTTGCCCCACCTTGAGATCCTGTTAGATGATTGGAACCTGTAGGAGTGCCAAATGTTAGTTTCATCCACTTTAGTAAAGCAATAGCACTTATAAAGTAATATTTCCCATCTGCACCTTGATAACGATCAGGTCCTGCCGGTATTGAAAGTTGTGAATAATTTATACCCTTAGAAATTCTGATTGCACAAGTATTTTGATATTTTGCAGGATTAGAATTGTAAAGTGTAGCTAACTCTCCCCCAACAGAGTTATAAATCTTAGATGGAGTATCGTAGATTGGGTTTCCTCTATGTTTGGGATAATTACCGTTAAATATACTCCACGTTGGTAACGCTAGTGGTGGAAAGGTTAAATTTGGGTTATTCCAATAGTTCATTTCATAGCCTTCATCTTCTCCTTCTGTTAATGTGAGAAACTGATTTTGAAAAGTCTCGAAAATAACCTGCGGATTATCAACTAGATAAGTCATAGCAGATTCACCAAAGTCAAATTGTCCCTAAGGTTTTAAAAATGGATAATCCTCCCACCACATCAACTGGGGATTTCCGGTTATGGAATGTTCTGAAACAAAAATAAAATAATTTTGATCATTAATCATCCTATTAAGATGTTCTAATACCAAAACATTTGCTTGAGGATTTTGCGAATGTTGCAAATATGTTAGGATTTCTAATGCTCTGTTTTGATTTTGTTCCAGAAAAATCGATTGAGTAAAAGATAATCCCAATTGGTTGGTTAGGGTGTTAGTAGTTGAAGAATAAATACTCGACCCACCTGGGCCACCGCCCAATGTCCACCACCAATCCCAGTTAGGGTCTAGACTTGCGTTGGGCCCGCCTGTTCCCGTGTTTCCGCCGGAATTTAAATATGGCCATCCTGATCCATAGTACCACCAATAATTGTTATTCCCACTAGTTCCACTTCCGCCTGTACCACTTCCGCCTGTTCCACTTCCACCTGTTCCACTTCCACCTGTTCCACTTCCGCCTGTACCACTTCCACCACCACCGCCGCCATCGCAAGAAATATCAATAGTCATACTTACTGATACTGCAAACCAACTACCACAACTCCCTCCATAACAATAAACATAATCACGCCATTCGTATGTGACTGAAATTGTAATTTTCATTTCGCAAGAAGATGTTGAATTGGTTGTATTAGAAACTACATTACCAGCATTTTCATTAAAAATTACATTGGCATTTTTAATAATTCCATTTGTTGGGGCTATTACATTTATGCTGTCTTTTTGGTTAACACTTTTCTCAAATACGCCTAACATTGCCTGCGTATTTAGGAGTTTAAATTTATCAACATTGGACGTTGGATGAATATTGTTCAAAGAATCTTTGTTGTATAACTTGTATGTATACAAACTATCGTTGTGTTTGTATGCAGTAATATAAGATTGTATTGTAGAAGAATTCGTGGATTGAAGAGGAATAAAAAATAAACCTTGATCTCCATTTGTACTCACAGAATTTTGCGTAGTCGCTTGAAAAGAATTGGAAGGACTATTTAAGGTATTTTTAATTTTATTTTTAGTTTTTAAAGCACCTTATCCCAAACAGGCATACCGTTTTTTTAATAAATTCCGGCAAATAGTTTAGTAGTCTCTCTTGTTTTTTTATGTCGTTTGCCAATTTTTTAATTTCCTCATCTTGAGTTTTTGAAGTATTAAAAAATCTGATTTTTAAATCTGAGATATTTTCGATTGATTCATTGGTTTGGGTATCAATTTTCTTACAATTGATTGCTGAATTCAAAATTAGTGAAAGGAATAATATCCATTTAAGAAAGGTTTTGGTAGTTAATTTCATATTCAGAATTTGGTTGTTTTTTGAAAAATATAAAATTATTTTGCTCATCTAATATATAAGAAATCCATTGGCAATCCTAATTTCAGTATTAAATAATTATTATCATCCCTTCGCAAAAAACGTTTAGCAGTTTTATATTCTTCTCTGACCGTCAGAAAAGAAATCCAACAATTCCTGCATATTCTCCTTCAAAATACCTGAGCCTTCATCAAAAAAAGCATCCTTATTCTTTTTAGAAGCCTTGTTATCGGTTGACTTTTTTATGGCCACTTTTGCAGTAGCAGTCGCATCAAAATAAGTACTTATGTTTTTCTCGTAAAAGGAATTGATGGCTTCTATCTGTATTAAAATATCTTCATACTCTTCTATAATACTGTAGATATCTTTCACATTATCGGTTGTGTGCCTGCGGGGTACTCTATGGTATAAAGTTTTAATGTTGTTAGATATGCTCATAAAATTAAATTGTTGTGACAAATGTAAGGTTAAGCAAAAACATACCACTGTTACTTTACGTACATTTTAACCATAATCGAAAAGGCTACAAGGTTTTAATATGTAATTTTACTATACATAAAAATGGATAAATATTTTAAAATAATACAAGATGCTTATGTTGGGTATGCAAACTTTTTTGTAAAAGAGGTTTTAACACCGAGCTGGCACAACTATTTTTATTGGCTTGTGGGCGCTTCTCTACTCATTTGGTTCGCCGAAATTTTATTCCCATGGCGCAAGAACCAACCATTGATAAGAGAACATTTTTGGCTGGATGCCTTTTATCTTTTCTGGAATTATTTTTTGTTTGCATTGATCGCATATAACGCTTTAAGCATGGTAGCTGTAAATGCGTTTGAAGATTTTCTGGGTTTTTTTGGAATAAAAAATATGGTAGCATTAAACGTGGTAACCTGGCCCAAATGGTCGCAGTTGCTTTTCATTTTTGTTTTCAGAGATTTTATGCAATGGGCGATTCACCGGCTTTTACATAATGTAAAGTGGATGTGGCAGTTTCATAAAGTTCACCATAGTACCGAAGAAATGGGTTTTGCCGCATTAATGCGTTACCACTGGATGGAGAATGTTATTTACCGCAGCCTTGAATATATTCCACTTGCAATGATTGGTTTTGGTATTAACGATTTTTTTATTGTTCATATTTTTACACTTGTAACAGGGCAACTTGGTCATGCCAATTTAAAAATAAATTTAGGTCCTTTTAAATATGTTTTTAATGGACCACAAATGCATCTTTTACACCATGCTAAACACATGCCTGAAAATCATCTAAACGGTTTTAATTATGGCATTACTTTAAGTGTATGGGATTACATTTTTCGTACAAATTACTGGCCTAAAGATGATGCTTATCTCCCTATCGGTTTACCTGATAAAGACCAAATGCCCAAAGATTTTATTGGTCAGAATATTAGACCATTTCAAAGAGTACTGGGTAAAAAATAAGCACTTTTTAAAATTTAAAATGCCCAAT
>JAYVVD010000234.1:0-10490 GCA_043787295.1 Ferruginibacter sp.
CCAATAGAAATAACGGCATGGCCGCCATACATATCTAGATAAATATTTCCTTGATCGTCCCATACATAACATCCCTCGGCTCTTTCAATAGCGATATTGTTTATTGGGTAAACGTCGAATAATTTCATTTTTTAAAAGTTGTAGGTTTTAAGTTGTAAGTTTTTCTACTTCGTTAACTAATTGTATTTTATTTTGAGTTTTAAGTAATAGGTTTAGCTCCTTCGTTTGCCAGTCTTACTTTTTTTATTAAGGTTATTAACATTGCCTTTATTTCGTTAATAGTTTTGTTTAATATTTAGAAATTCTCTAAAGATAAATATGATAAATCTTTTGTCAGCAAAACAAAGTATTCAGATTCGTTAGCAGAACCAAGTGCAATATTTAAAAATCTGGCTAAATCACGTTGTGTAAATTTTCCACATCCTTCTGCGATATTTGCAGGTATTGATGGAGCAACTCTTCTCATTTGGCTTGTTACTCCATAAATTTCTTCCCTTGGGAATTGCTTTGTAACTTCATAAATTTTTACAGTAAATTCATGTGCTTTATACCAAACTTTTAAATCTTTATAATTTTGCATATTGCTAACGTTAAAGTAATTTTTAAAATTTTACCTAACACCTCCTCACCTAAAACTTAGAACCCTTCAACCGTAATCCAACCTCTTCCTCTAACCCAAACATTAAGTTCATATTTTGCAAAGCTTGTCCTGATGCACCTTTAAGCAGATTATCAATTGCACTGTGTATTATTAATTGGTCGTTAACTTTTTCAATAAATAATACACATTTATTAGTATTTACAATTTGTTTTAAATCTATCATTGTATGGCAAACATGCACAAAAGGATGTGTTCTATAATATGTTTTGTACAACTCGTTTGCTTGTACTAAACTCAGATTTGATTCACAATAACTTGTTATAAATATTCCCCTAGCAAAATCGCCCCTCCATGGAATAAAATTTAATTTGACGTTGCTATTTTGTAATTGTGATAGTGACTGTATAATTTCACTCTCATGTTGATGACTGAGGGTTTTATAAGCCTGTATATTGCTGCTTCGCCACGAAAAATGAGATGTAGTCTGAAGTGATTGACCAGCGCCGGTGCTGCCTGTTATGCCTGTTGTATGGATTGTTGTTAGTAATTTTTCTTTCGCCAGAGGCAACAATCCTAATTGAATACATGTAGCAAAACAGCCGGGATTTGCAATATTATTGGCAATTTTAATCTTATCTCTGTTTAATTCCGGAAGACCATAAATAAATTTCCTTTCGCCGATATTATTTTCCTCAAGTCTAAAGTCATGTGAAAGATCTATAATTTTTGTTGTGGTTGAAATGGAATTCTCTTCTAAAAATTTTCTTGCTTCGGTATATCCGACACACAAGAAAATAACATCTATATCATCTTCTATTTTGTCAGTAAATAATAATGTTGTATCACCGATTAAATCATTGTGCACTTCGTGCAGATGCTTTCCCACGTTACTTTTACTGTGTACAAAAGTTATTTCTGCATTGGGATGATTAATTAATAAACGAATTAATTCACCGGCAGTATAACCTGCTCCGCCAACAATTCCTATTTTAATTTTTTTCATGATTATTTATCGTTGTGTGTTAAATGATAAATACTATTTTGATTGCCAAATATCTTTGCAAATCCTTTTACATCATCACCTGTCCAGCTGTTGTTCATTTCGCCGTAGCTGCCAAATTTATTGTTCATGAGATCATTTTCACTTTCAATACCTGTCACTAAAAAGCGGTAAGGTAGCAGCGTTACAAAAACTTTACCTGTTACATTTTTTTGCGTATCGGTCAAAAAACTTTCTATGTTACGCATTGTTGGGTCAAGTAATTGCCCCTCGTGCAGCCAGTTACCATACCAGGCACTCAACTGGTCTTTCCAATACAACTGGTTTTTTGTAAGTGTATGTTTTTCTAAAAGATGATGTGCTTTAATTATAACAAGTGGCGCCGCCGCTTCAAAGCCAACTCTACCTTTTATGCCAATGATTGTGTCGCCAACATGAATATCTCTGCCAATGCCGTAAGGTTGCGCCAATACCTGTAATGTTTGAATAGCTTCTACTTTATTACCAAATAATTTATCATCAATACCTACCAATTCGCCTTGTGTAAAATGTAAAATGATTTGTTTTTCTTCAATTGATGTTACCGGTGTAGGCCATGCAGTTTCGGGTAAATAATCTTTGCTGTTTAAAGTTTCTTTTCCTCCAACGGATGTGCCCCACAATCCTTTGTTGATGCTGTATGAAGCTTTTTCGAAATTCATTGCCACATTGTTTTCTTTCAAAAAATTAATTTCTGCTTCTCTGCTTAATTTTAAATCTCTGATGGGGGTTATAATTTCAACATTGGGTATCATAGTTTGAAAAACCATATCAAATCGTACTTGATCATTTCCTGCGCCTGTACTGCCATGCGCAACAGCAGTAGCAACAATTTCTTTTGCATAATCTGCTACTGTTATTGCCTGTATCATCCTCTCGGCACTCACGCTTAATGGATAAGTGGCATTTTTTAAAACGTTTCCAAAAATTAAATATTTAATACAACTGTGATAATATTTTTGTGTAACATCTATACAAGTGTAAGAAGCTACTCCCAAATTTTCAGCATGCTTTTTAATTGCAGTAACATCTTCTTGGTTAAAGCCACCGGTATTTACGGTGATTGCATGCACTTCGTAATTTTTAATTTTTTTAAGATATACAGCACAGTAAGTCGTATCTAATCCGCCACTGAATGCTAAAACAATTTTATTACTCATAATATTTTAATTAAAAAATGAAAAGAATTTTAAAGCATCTTTTTTTAAAAAAGGACGCAATAATTTCCATTGTTTTATACGCATAAAACGATCATATAATTTTGAATACTGCTTAAAATCCTCTTTTGTTTCTTCTGGTTCATAATGGTCTTGAGGATCGTACAACATGGCTGTGCACATACAATTTTTTCTTTCTTTGCTTAACAAAATTTCATAGTTTACGCAGCTTTTGCAACCTGCCCAAAATGCATCATCTTGCGTAAGTTCGCTGTAGGTCACCGGCTCATATCCAAGATCTGAATTAATTTTCATTACAGCGAGACCTGTGGTAAGACCAAATAATTTTGCTTGTGGGTATGTAGTTCTGCTAAGTTTAAATATTGTTTTCTTAATAGCTTTTGCCAATCCGCTTTTTCTAAATTGCGGTGCTACAATAAGTCCGGAGTTTGCAACATATTGACCATGACTCCAGGTTTCTATATAACAAAACCCGGCCCATACACCATCTTTGCTAAAAGCAATAACTGCTTTACCTTCCAACATTTTTTGTTGTATATATTCTGGGGTTCTTTTAGCTATCCCTGTGCCTCTTGCCTTTGCCGATGATTCCATCTCATTAGCAATGACAATTCCAAAGCCTATATGTTCCGCCGTCGCAATACAAATATCAAATTGATTTTGCATAATTAATTTCTATAGAATTGTAAAAAATGTGAGTACTTAAATGATGTACCTAATAAACTAAGTGTCTTAATAATTAATGGCAGTATCAACGTCGTACAATGAACGGAGTGGGGGAGATGGGAAAAAAATATAAATATAATTTGACAAAAGTAATTTGTGTCTTTGTAAATCCCTGTGAAGTTGCGTATGTATTTATATGTTCTATCTTATATAGTTAAACTGTTTTAAAAAATGAAAGTACAATTTTATTTATAACTGAGGGTACTAAAATATTTTTTTACAAAACATTAATATTTTGTACATGTTACAACTATAATTATTTTGGTTGTAAACTAAAAATATTGAACATCAAAAAGTAAATGAAATTGTGGATGAAGATGTTCGTTTAAATTCGGTCAGTAAATTACTGACCGAATTTATTTTATTAAGATTCTTTCGGGAAATCAGCCCCAACAGTGGTTTCTTCCCACGTATCGAAATCTTTCTTTAGTTCTTCAAGTTTAGCTCTTGCGCCTGTAAGAGCCGCTACGCCCAGCAGTAAACGCAAAGGTGAATTTTCTGCATCAACAGCTTCTACAATTGCTTTTGCAGCACGAACCGGATCACCGGGCTGGTTACCGCTATAGCTTCTTATGTTCGATTTATTTTGACCTGCAGTAGTTGCGTAATCTTCAATTTTTATGGGGCTGTCTTCTGCGGAGCGACCTGCCCAATCTGTGCGAAAACCGCTAGGGCATACAATGGTAACTTTTATACCAAGATGTGCAGTTTCTTTTGCTAATGCTTCTGATAAGCCATCGACCGCATATTTGGTGGCATTGTAAAAACCTACACCAGGAAAAGAGCGCAAGCCACCAATGGAAGCGATGTTTACAATATGGCCACTTTTTTGTTTGCGCATTTGTGGTAAAACTTCCTGTGTCATTTTTGCCAGGCCGAACACATTTATTTCAAACATTTTTCTAACTGCTTCGTCTTCACTTTCTTCTATTGCGCCAAAATATCCGATACCTGCATTGTTTACCAAAACATCTATTCTGCCAAACTTTGCAACTGTTTCAGCTACCGCATTTTTAATTTCATCTTCCTTGGTAACATCCAGTTTTAAAGCGATGGAATTTTCTTTATGTCCATCAACAATATTCTGTATATCCTCCGGGTTTCTTGCAGTAACTGCTGCTTTGTTACCACTTTCCAAAACAAATTTTGCCAGTTCTCTACCAAAGCCGGTAGAGCAACCTGTTATTAACCAAACTTTACTCATAAATTTTTGTTTAAAATTAAGCAAGATTTACACCATCTTTTTTACATGAAATTATGACAGCATAGAATTTGAAGTTTTAATCATGCAAATACTATCAAGCAAAACAGGCATAAACTATTTTATAATAAATAATTGCATCCTAATTATTTTATAATTTTTTTGAGAATAGTTCTAAACTTACAAATCGAAAAAAGGTGCCTATAAAACACCTTTTAAAAATTTATATTTAGAAAAAATATTAACCCCAAACCAACGCACTTGCACCTAAAATAGCCGCATCACTTTCTTTTAATTCACTAAAAATAAGTTGTACTTTATTGCGAAATATTGGTAGAAGATTTCTCTCCATGCTATCTTTTACCGGCTTCATTAAAATATCCCCGGCTTTTGTAAGACCACCAAATAAAATAATCGCCTGCGGCGAAGAGAACATAACAAAATTTGCCAGAGCCATTCCCAAAATATCACCTGTGCTCATAAACACTTTTTGTGCAAGCGAATCTCCGCCAAGGGCTGCATCAAAAACCATTTTACTGTTTAGTTCCGCATGCGGAATATCTCTCAACACACTTAATTCATCAGTGCCCGTCATATATTCAATAGCCGTGATTGTAACACCTGTTGCACTAGCATAACTTTCCAGAGAACCCAATGAACCTGTATTTGGATGAACTCTACCTCCCGGAATAACTATAGTATGCCCAAGTTCTCCAGCAAATCCATCATGGCCGAGTATTAATTCACCATTGGCAAAAATGCCACTGCCTACACCCGTACCAAGCGTAATCATAATAAAATCCTTCATGCCTCTTGCTGCGCCATACATCATTTCACCAACAGCCGCAGCATTTGCATCGTTGGTTAACTTTGCTGTTAAGCCAAATTTAGCTGTTACCAGTTTTGCAAGTGGTACAATACCTTTCCAGTGTAAATTTGGTGCATACTCAATAGTACCTGTATAGAAATTGCCATTGGGTGCGCCCATTCCTATACCCACAATATTTACATCTTTTAATTTTTCTATTTCGGGTTGCAGCTTTTCATAAAGTGCATTTATAAAATCATCTATTAAAGGATAAGCATCCGTTTTTATAGAGCCTTCAAATACAATTTGTCCTCGATGGTTTACAATTCCGTATTTGGTATTTGTACCACCAATATCAATTCCTATAGCATGATCGTTTGATATATCTAGCATTCGCTTAATTTTTTTAAGATCAGGGTGTGTTCGGCTTTTTTTAATTTCTATTTGTATCATAATTAGTGACCTACTGCATCGCTGTTCACATCATAATTTATACCTTGTTTGCCTAATATTCCCTTTACTACAAAAGCAAAAAACGCTAAATATCCATAACATGCGGCTGCAATCCAATATGATGCATGAATGCCATAACCATCAATTGTAGAACCAGCCTGAAGAAAATCTGCAAACTTGCCCTGAATAGGAGGAATAATACCACCACCCAAAATCATCATTATTAAAAAAGCAGAACCTTGTGTTGTATATTTTCCCAGTCCTGCAACAGATAAACTAAATATAGAAGGCCACATAATAGAGCAGCAAAGCCCACCGCTTAAAAAAGCATAAATAGCTACAGTGCCAGTAGTTTGAGTACCAATAATCATTGCTACAACACCAAGCAAAGAAAATATTAAAAGTGTTCTTGCCGGTTTGTCATTACTTATAAAGAAGGCAGCTATTTGAATAAATACACAGATAACATAATAATAAAGTGGTACCATATTATATCCAAAACCACTGTTTACCAGTAATAAAATTACAAAAGCAATAAGTGGAACAATAAATTGTAAAATAATTCTTTTCTGCTTCGATAATCCAAATGCAGAAACCGCACCTGCCCATCTTCCAATCATTAAACTTCCCCAGTACATTGCTACATATGGAGTAGCTTGAGAAGATGACAAACCTCCAAAATCTGTGTGTCTTAATAACTCAGATAAATTACTACCAACAGTTACTTCAACACCTACATAAAAGAATATACCCAACATGCCAAGTAATAACTGAGGATATTTCATTGCACCCCAACCTGTAGGATTTTTTTTAGCTGATACATTTATATAGACAAGGCCAAATACAATAATTGCAAAGGCCCCCAGTAACCATTTTAGTCTATATGCTTCTAAAGTATGTTTTTCTACATCACTCAATATAGACGGATTACCTTTATAACTACTAAAAATAGGTACAAACATTACAGCCAGTAAGCCAGTAATGATAAGTAACATACTTAATGCTTTATTTGCTTTTTCTGTTTTTTCTATAGTAACGCCGGCAGGAACTTTTTTCGAAAAATAAAATAAAGCAGCTGCAGCTATAAATAATCCTCCAACACACGAGTATAATAAAATGACGCTGCCTAAATCCAACCCTGCAATTTTTTCATCGGTAATGGCAGCGGTTGTACCAAACAATGCAAGCCCAACAACCAACGGACCAATGGTTGTACCAAATGAATTGATGGCGCCCCCGAGCGTTACACGACTGGTACCAGTAGTAGGATCTCCTAATGCAATGGCAAAAGGTTGCGCAGCTGTTTGTTGTAATGAAAACCCTAGTGCAACTACAAACAACCCTGCAAGCATACCAGGAAAAGTTCCAATTTTAACTGCTATGATCATAACTACTGCACCCATTGCAGAAAAGAGTAACCCATACACAATACCTTTTTTATAGCCCCATTTTGCAACTGGGTCATTGCCCTTCATGGCACCTACTGCAAATAAAATAAGTGCTCCAATAAAATAAGCAAAGTAAAATGCAGTATCAACTAACTGGCTCTGGAACTGATCTAAATTAAATTTGTGTTTACAAAAAGGGATAAATACGCTATTACCTGCTGCAATAAACCCCCAAAAGAAAAAAACAGTTACCAATGTACCAAGTGCTCCATAATTTGTAGGTATCATTTTTCCTTGGGAGGACGAATTTAATCTGTCATCTGTAGTTGATATCATATAAGATTAGTTTTGTGCCTCAAAATAGTGTAAATATTTATTAACGAAAAAATAATTTATATCTTAAAAAATATAAATCCTATTTTAAAATGATATTACAGAACAATATCTTAAAAGGAAATTGATTTTATTTTTAAATTAAAAATGTGAAACTGCAAAAAAAAAATAACTAAAATGAAAATTATTTTTTGTGGCCGTTTGAAATTAATTCAGATTTAACTTCATAAATTCATTGTAAATATTAACTGCAAAATGGAAATTATTCATGTAAGTGCTGAGTGTTATCCTATGGCTAAAGTTGGTGGCCTTGCAGATGTGGTGGGCGCTTTGCCAAAATACCTTCAATCAAAAGGGCATATTGCAAAAGTTGTAATGCCCATGTATCGAACCAAATTTTTGTATGACAATGAATGGAAGGTTGTACATAAAGGAAATTTTTCGATGGAGAAAATGAACTTTGATTTTACTATAATAAAGGAAAATGAAAATAAACTCGGGTTCGATTTGTATTGTGTAGACATCAATGGTTTATTGGATAGAGAAAAAGTGTATGGATATAATGACGATACGGAAAGATTTGTGGCTTTTCAAATTGCTGTATTAGAATGGATAAATAAATGGGAACATTTGCCGGATGTTATTCATGTACATGATCACCATGCAGCACTTATTCCGTTTATGATGCAAGAATGTTTTGCCTTTGGAAAATTAAAACAAATTGCGACCATTCTTACTATACATAATGCCCAATATCAAGGCTGGATGGCATGGGAAAAAGCTGCCTACTTGCCAGCTTGGAATACCTGGAAATGGGGAATGCTTGACTGGAATAATATTGTGAACCCGCTTGCATGTGGTATAAAATGTGCCGATGCTGTAAATACTGTAAGCCCCGGTTACATGCTTGAGCTGATGGAAGAGGCCAATGGTTTGGAAAGTTTATTTAGGGCTGAGCATTTTAAATGCTCAGGTATAATAAATGGTATTGATTATAAAGTATGGAATCCACTTACAGATACTTTTATACTCGATAATTTTTCTATTAAAGATTATACCGAAGGCAAAGTGCTTAACAAGAAAAAACTTTGCGATGATTTTGAATTAGATAAAACGCTGCCATTATTTGTGTTTATTGGAAGACTGGTACAGGAGAAAGCTGCTGACCTTCTACCCGAAGCCATCAACAGCGCATTAAAACTTTACGCAGGAAAATTAAATTTTTTAATTCTTGGCAGCGGTGATGCCGATGTTGAAAATGACCTGATGGCTTTGCAAAATAAATTTGTTGGATATTACAATTCTCAAATAACTTACAACGAAAAATTAAGCCACCTAATGTATGCCGGCGCAGATTTTTTATTGATGCCGAGCAGGGTAGAACCTTGTGGCTTAAACCAATTGTATGCTATGCGTTATGGCACAGTGCCCGTCGTAAGGAGAACAGGCGGACTAAGAGATACAGTAAAAGATATTGATGAAGCAAATGGTTATGGGTTATGTTTTGATTATGCGTCATTAGCAGATATTGATATTTCTATACAACGTGCACTTGAACTTTTTGCTGATAAAAAGAAGATGAAAGTCATAAGAAAAACCATGATGGAGATTGACAACAGCTGGATAGCAAGTGCACAACAATATATTAACCTTTATAATTCGGTTCAAAAAAAATAAAACCATGACTAGCAAACAAGTAGTAGCAGTAATTTTAGGTGGTGGCGCAGGCTCCAGACTTTATCCGTTAACAGCAACAAGAAGTAAGCCTGCTGTACCTATTGCAGGAAAATACAGACTGGTTGATATACCAATTTCTAATTGTATAAACAGCAACATTAACCGCATGTTTGTGCTTACGCAATACAATTCCGCCTCGCTCAATAAACATATAAAAAATACTTACCAGTTTAGCGGTTTTAGTAGCGGCTTCGTAGATATTCTTGCAGCAGAACAAACACCCGACAGTTTAGGCTGGTTTCAGGGAACTGCAGATGCGGTTAGGCAATCATTAAAGCATATTGAAAAAAATGATTTTGAGTATGTCCTTATTTTAAGCGGCGACCAGTTGTACCAGATGGATTTTGCAGAAATGATAGATAACCATCAAGCCGCTGGCGCAGATATTACCATTGCGACCATTCCTGTAAGTGAAAGAGAGGCTACCGAATTTGGAATATTAAAATCAAACGAAACACACCACATAACTTCTTTTATTGAAAAACCACCGGCGGAACTATTGCCTGATTGGGTAAGTGATACCGGGTCGGATATGCAGATGATGCAACGTAACTATCTGGCATCTATGGGTATTTACATCTTTTCTAAAAAAGTGTTATTTGATTTGCTTGAAAAAGAAAAGAAAGATGCTACGGATTTTGGTAAAGAAATAATACCTGATGCCATCAGCAAATACAAAGTTATAAGCTACCAATATGGTGGATATTGGACAGACATTGGAAATATTTATTCATTTTTTGAAGCCAACCTTGCGCTTACAATGGATATACCTCCTTTTAATTTGTTTGATAACCAGCGCATGATTTTTAGCCGTGCCCGCATGTTGCCACCAGCTAAAATTAGCGGCACAACTATTACACAAACCTTAGTGGCAGAAGGTTGCATTATACACGCAAAATCTATTACAAACTCGGTAATAGGTATCAGAAGCCGAATAGGACACGGCAGTATATTAGAGAGTTGTTATATTATGGGAAACGATTTTTATGAAACAATAGAAGAAATTGCTCACAATTATGAACATGG
>JAYVVD010000235.1:0-4304 GCA_043787295.1 Ferruginibacter sp.
ATTAGGTTCAGTAATATTTTTACTGTTTCTGTTGCTCCGAATTTTAAAACCAACAAAATCCATTAACAGCATTCCGATAAATAAAATAACGGTAATAAAGATATTGATGTTTAAAAAACCTTTCATTGATTGAATATAAATTTTATTAAAAACTTTTATTTATAGATGTATGAAACTGAAAAGTATATTTTTTTAGTTTCATTTTTCACTAAATCTAAATTACTTATACTATTTAATAGTTCGCCGTTGTTGGAATGTATTGCATCAAAAAGAACAAAGCTGTAACAACACCTGCAGAAACTACAAGTTATAAAGTAAAAAACATCAATCATTTTTTATCCGTTTTTATTAACGCTAAAAATTATTATACTGTAAGTATTAAAATTTTTGTCAGTAGGCCTAGTTGCTTTCCATAGCCTTCCACCAACAACAGCCACTTTTCAATAGCTCAACAATAAGGTGATAAATGAAGCGCTTGATGTTCTTAACAAAAAAATGCTTTTGATGTATCTTTTATACAAAAAAAGTCGCTGTGAAAATAATGGCTACATGCCATAATTTTTAGATTGATCTGTATTATTCATTTTACCGGTAAAACAAGCATATTATATTTAAAATGGCATATCGCCCCTTTACTTTTTAATTTATTTTGGTGAATAAATAAATCTTAAAAAAATAATATATATAAAATTTAAATATTAATTTACACATTAAAATAATTAGTAAAGCATTTGTTCAGTTACAACCTTCATTTAATAAACAGCAAAAACTAATTGCACAAAGCCTATAACTAATGGAAGCACTTACCATAAAACAAACTATGAAAGAACCTGTTGTAATAAATTAATAATCCAAAAACATTTTAAACATTTTTTCATGAAAAAAATTACCCTTCTCGCCGCCATATCTTTTTGTATTTTATTTACAAACCTGCACGCACAGGTAGGTATTGGCACTTCCACGCCAAATGCTGCTGCAATGTTGCATGTAGATGCAGGTACAAGTTTAATCAAAGGTCTTTTAATCACTGGTACTACTAATTTTAGCGCTACGGTTCCGAATTTAAATGCCGGTTCCCGGCTAATGTTTTATCCGGCTAAAGCAGCTTTTCGTGCAGGCTTCGTTAGCGGAACACAATGGAACGATGGTTTTGTTGGAAGTTATTCTGTTGCGATGGGGTTAAGCACTACTGCCAGTGGTAATTTTTCTACTGCAATGGGAGCAAGTACTACGGCAATGGGATTATATTCTACAGCAATGGGAAACGGCACTTTTGCCAGTGCTGATAATTCTACTGCAATGGGAGCAAGTTCTACTGCAAGTGGTAAATATTCTACGGCAATGGGATACAACACTACTGCCGGTGGATTATATTCTACTGCAATGGGATACCAAACTACTGCCGGTGGAGATTTATCTACTGCAATGGGATACCTCACTACTGCCAGTGGTAATTATTCTATGGCAATGGGATACCAAACTACTGCCAGTGGTGTTTATTCAACTTCAATGGGACAAGGTGTTTCTACAAATAACCAAACAGGCGCATTCATAATTGGTGATTCTGATCCGCTCTTTCAAGGTCAAACCTACTCAGGAGCTCCTGATCAGTTTGTTGCCCGGTTTAACAATGGGTATTATTTAATAACAAGTGGGGATGCAAGTCGTTACGGTGTTTCTATTGGCCATTTTGGAAATTCATGGGTAAGTATTTGTGATAAAAACCGCAAAGAAAATTTTGAGCCGCTTAACGGGGAAGATGTTTTACAAAAACTTTCCTCCATCAATTTTACATCGTGGAATTATAAAATGCAGGATCCAAAATCTTACCGGCATTACGGCATTATGGCCCAGGATTTTAATAATGCTTTTGGTAAAGATAAATATGGCGTTATTGGCAACGATACCACAGTAAACCCCATAGATATGATAGGTATTGATATGGCAGCAATACAGGCCTTGGTAAAAAGAACCAATGAATTAAAAGATAAAGATGAGGCAATCAATAAAAAATTGGCAGAAGTAACCGAATTAAAAAATGAAAATGAAAGCCTCCGGCAATCTATGGCCCAATTACAAACTTCATTTAATGAACAGCAAAAACTAATTGCACAAAGCCTGCAAAAAATGGAAGCACTTACAATAAAGCAAACTATAAAAGAATCTATAGCCTTAAAGTAAATTAATTACCATTTAAATTTTTTGTATGAAAAATAATATTCGTTTAATTGCGGTGTTGCTTTGTTTTGCAACACTGCCTGCATTTGCACAAAGCGGTTTAACCGTTTCTGTGGGCAGCAGTGTATTTATTACAAGTGGCACTGTTCTTTCAGCAGATAGCCTTGCGCTTACGCCTTCTGCAGACTTTACCATAAGTGGCGCCAATACCCAAACAAGAAATGCCGTTGTAACACATACTACTGCTAACCCTTACATAAAGCGGGTATTTCATTTTTCAAATACAATATCTTCTTTTAGCGGAGCCATCAGTATTTATTATCTTGATGCAGAGTCAAACGGCATACCCGAAAGCCTGCTTACTTTAAATGTAAATAATGGTTCTGTGTGGAGCGCCTTTAACCTGAACGTAACAAGAGATGCAGTAAACAATTTTGTAACCACTGCCGGGCTTACCAATATAAATATGAATGAACTTACACTAGCCAATGTAAATAGCCCGCTACCGGTTACTTTTATTTTATTTAATAGTGCCTGTATTGGCGGCGGGGTAAAACTAATCTGGACAACCGCACAGGAAATTAATGTAAAGAATTACAATGTTGAAAAAAGTTCAGATGGCACAAACTGGCAGGTAATAGCGGGGGTAACAGCAGCAGGTAACAGCAATGCAGAACGCAGCTATACTTTTGCTGATTATAAATCTTTTGCCAATACGTTTTACAGGATTGCAGAAAACGATTTAAATGGCAGGCAAACTATTAGTGCCATCATAAAATCATCCTGCATAAATACGGAGACTTTTGCAATACATCCAAACCCTGTACAACAAATGTTATTTGTTGCTATAAGCGTACCTGATATAATGCCTGTACAGTTGAGGCTTTACGATGCAAAAGGCGCAATAGTAAAGCAACTGCAAACAAATTTATTAAAAGGCAATAACGAGTTGCAATTGAATATGACTGGGCTTACAAAAGGGGTGTATGTTTTAAATGCTAACTGGGGCAACAATAATAAAACCGGTAAAGTTGTAAAAGAATAAAGAAACAGGGGTAAGGTGCGTTACTTACACAGATGCTCCATTAGCACACAATAATTTTTTTTGCAATCGTTGCCGTGCGTGCTTTACCCATTTAAAAAGTTAACCTAACCCGCTTAACCGTTGTTGTGTATTTTTTACAAACAGATGCACAAGAAATATTATTGTAAACCTGTATGCAAGATGCTCCTGTCTTTTAATAGCAAAAAATTAAGCTTTTAAAGCTTTACACAATCAAACGAGTTAAACATTTACTATTCACATTTTAATTGCTCACCAGTGTTAGCATACAGATGCAGGTGGGCAATAGGTACCGCCACCTATACCAAGTGCTAAAAGGGATGCAATTTCAAGCCCAAGTGCGGGACTTAGTAATATTTAATAAAAGCAACAAAACTTTGTAAGTTTATTAGGCCAACCTGGTATTCTATCGTGCATTTCATTGGCGAAAGCTATGATGGCGGTATTGTGTTTTGTGTATATGATATAGCAGAGCTGTACAAGCAACACTCACAGAATTTAAGAGTTATAGAGTAAAAAACATCAATCATTTTTTATCCGTTTTTAATAAAGCCAAACAATTATAATACTTTAAGTAATACAATTGTTGTTGGGTGGGTGGGCTGTTTGGAATACCTTTTTTACAACCAACGGCAGCACTTTAATGCTGCAACGATTGGATAATATATAAATTTATTTGAACAAACAAAGGGGAATAATTTTTATTTGCTAAAACTTGAATTTCAATTGCACAAAATGCATTAATGATAGCCTAGTCTATTTCAGATAATCAAATGTATTTACCATTTTGTACTTTGGACTGCGGCTAATAAAATCTCTAAAGTATGCCGTATGGCTAGCCCCCAGAAGTATAAAAACCCTGTCATTTTCAGTAAGATTTATTCTGTTTAAATTTGAATACATCCTAATATTACGTTGATAGTATTTGGTGGCTTCATCTGCACCTTCAAAACCTTTTTCACTGCCTACATGAGAAAGCATCTCAGCATTAACCTCAATTAAAAAATTTAGGTAAGTATTTTGGTTTGTTAATTTTAATTTGTCAATTAGATTTAGTTTATCC
>JAYVVD010000236.1:0-2023 GCA_043787295.1 Ferruginibacter sp.
CAAGTTTTCTTCGGTACAAGTATCACCTCAAAACAAAAAAATAAAAATGAAAAAATTTCATAATTATACGTAAATGATACTAAATTTTTGTGTTTTAAATTTTAGTCGAATAAGGCAAAATGTTTATTACCGATTAGCAGCACTCACTTAAAAATTGGTTGACAATTATCTCCATAAATTATTGGTAACATTGCGTTTCTTTTTAAAAATCTGTAAAAATATTTTTTGTTTAATAGAGGGTGTTTTTTTTGAAGCCTTGTTTTAGTAAATATTATAAAGTCAGTCATTTTTTATTTTATTTATACAACGGCATTGCTTTGTATTACCTTTAATTTGTAACTGTTAAAGTAAAAATATTTTATGGTAATTATTAACTGTAATTTATACAAAAAGGGAAATTGAATAAATTTATGAAAGGAAGTGTTTTAATTATTGACGATGAACAAAAAATTCGTTCACTACTTGCTAGAATTATTAGTCTGGAAGGATTTGAAGTTACCGAAGCAAGTGATTGTAAAATTGCCTTAAAAAAACTTGAACTAGCCGAGATTGATGTAATTATTTGCGATGTAAAATTACCAGATGGAAGCGGTGTAGCAATTTCTAAAACCATCAAAGAAAAATATCCTTTAATAGAAATTATTTTGTTGACTGCTTATGGTAATATTTCAGATGGCGTGCAAGCCATAAAAAACGGAGCTTTCGACTACATTACAAAAGGAAATGATAACAATAAAATTATACCGCTTGTACATAATGCCTTCAGTAAAGTTTTACTGACAAAAAAAGTACAAAGGCTGGAAAAATTATTATGCTGTAAAACTTCTTTTGAAAGCATTTTAGGAAAATCAAAAATTATAAAAGCTGCTATAGCATCGGCGGAAAAAGTAAGTGTTACAGATGCTACGGTATTGCTAACAGGCGAAACAGGCACCGGCAAAGAAGTTTTTGCACAGGCAATACATTATAACAGCCCACGGAGCAAAAATAATTTTATAGCAATTAACTGTTCAGCTTTTAGTAAAGAGTTGTTGGAGAATGAACTTTTTGGTCACAAAGCAGGTGCATTTACTGGGGCATTAAAAGATACTAAAGGTATTTTTGAAGAAGCTAATAACGGAACAGTATTTTTAGATGAGATAGGTGAAATGGCTGTTGAATTGCAGGCCAAATTACTGCGGGTGCTGGAAAATGGAGAGTATCTAAAAGTGGGTAATAGTAAAGCCACAAAAGTTAATGTGCGCATTATTGCTGCCACCAACAGGAACCTGCAAAAAGAAATTGCAGCAGGAAATTTTAGGGAAGATCTTTTTTACCGTATTGCTGTTTTTCAAATTGCATTGCCGGCTTTAAGAGAAAGGGTAATTGATATTGAAGAACTCTCCAACTATTTTTTAAAATTCTTTACACAAAAAACAAGTAATAAAGCCCAGGTAATTTCGGGAGATTACCTTTCGCTTTAAAAACAACATTTGTGGAATGGAAATATTCGTGAGCTTAAAAATGTTATTGAACGGAGCGTGATATTATCTGATGCAGATGAAATTTCTGTAGATACTTTGCCTGTAGAATTTCAAAATAAAAAAACACCGGCAGGTGCTGATAAGCAGTTATCAGCTTTTGATCTTGCCAGTGCAGAAAAAATTCATATCCAAAAAGTTATTAATTACACCAATGGCAATAAAACAGAAACTGCCCGCTTGCTCAATATAGCACTTACCACCCTTTATCGAAAACTCGATGAATATAGAATAAGCTAATCCTTTCAAAATGCTTCCTTTAACCCTTTCAAAATGAAAGGGTTTTTTATTTACAGAAAAGAGATTTTTATTCTAAAATCAATATCCACGAGGGTTTGAAGAGAATTTAGAAACTTGGCTAAAATCTTGACATACTTAGATATAATTAATAAACTAAAACCTTCCACATGATAATTATTCTAACCATTTTAGGCACTGCATTATTTGTTCTTTTTTTTGCAGCTATTCAAACCTTCGATAAAATATAAACATTATGACAATCC
>JAYVVD010000237.1:0-11037 GCA_043787295.1 Ferruginibacter sp.
CAGCAATGGGATGCACCAAATGGTTGGGCGCCACTTCAATGGATTGCTGTAAAAGGTTTATTGAATTACGGAGAAAACGATCTTGCAAAAACTGCAGCTGAACGTTGGGTAGCTGTAAATGAAAAAGTATATGCTGCTACAGGTAAAATGATGGAGAAATACAATGTTGAAGATATCACAAAAGAAGCGGGTGGGGGAGAGTATCCTGGACAGGATGGTTTTGGGTGGACAAACGGTGTATATCTGGCAATGAAAAATATGCTATCGCAGCAGGTAATTATTTCCAAAAAACCGGATTAATTTTTAGAAATGCTTTATTTATTAAATTTTACACCACAAACGTTTGCAAGTTTTAGGTCATTCTTTTTAAAGTAGATTTGATATAGCCTGATTGCAAATTACTATTATGAATATTACAAAACCGAGCCTTAGTTTCTGGCAGATCATCAACATGAATGTTGGTTTTTTTGGAATACAATATAGTTTTGGTTTGCAGCAAAGTGCTGTTAACCCTATTTATGATTTTCTTGGCGCAAAGGCAGATGAAATTCCATGGCTCAATCTTGCAGGACCGCTAACAGGTTTATTAATTCAACCCATTATTGGTGCATTGAGCGACAGAACATGGCATCCTAAATTTGGCAGAAGAAAACCCTATTTTTTTATAGGTGCTATCATGTGCAGCATTGCATTATTTCTTTTTCCATTTAGCAGTTCATTGTGGATGGCAGCAGGTTTGCTCTGGATATTAGATGCCGGCAACAACACAGCTATGGAGCCTTACAGAGCTTTTGTTGCAGATAAATTACCAACCGAGCAACAGGGTCTTGGCTTTCAGTCGCAAAGCTTTTTTACAGGCTTTGGACAAACGCTTGCCAACCTGTCGCTGTTTATATTTCCTTTAATTATTGTTGGTAAAACCGGCAAATTACCCAATTGGGTTTTTGCATCATTCATGCTTGGTGCTGTATGTTCTATTGGTTCGGTATGGTGGAGTATGAAAACTACACCAGAGATAAAACCTACAGACGAAGAAATTGCAGAAATGAGATCTACACCTTTAAATGTTTTATCTCCTTTTAAAGATGTATATAGTGCCATAGGAAGTATGCCAAAAGTTATGTGGTTTCTTGCCCTCGTATATTTATTTCAATGGTATGCGTTGTTTTGTTATTGGCAAAACTCTTCAAAAAGTATTGCACAAAATGCCTTTCAATGGAAGCAGTTAAATACAGAACAGGATGCCGTAAATAAAAAATTTAGCACATTTAAAGATGCAGTAAAAGTTTATGCAGCAAAAAATAACCTTGATCCTGCCAATGCATTAAATGGAAAAGAAAAATCTTCCATAACATTTAATAACTGGAAATATAAAATACCCTCTGACATTTCGCAAAGTGATGTGCCTGCAATGGATGAAATAGACAATAATGCGAGCAGGTATGAAGAGGCTGTAAAATGGACCGGTCTTGTAAATGGCTGGTATAATATTGTTACTTTTTTGGTGGCATTTCTGCTGGTAGGTTTTGCAAAAAGATTTGGACCGAAATGGGTTCATACTTTTTGCCTTGTTCTTGCAGGTATTGGTTTTATAGCTTTTTCTATTGTTGAGAATAAGTTTCTTTTCTTTCCTGCAATTACCGGTTTTGGAATTGCCTGGGCAAGCATGATGGGTATTCCCTACCTGATGGTGGTGAGTGAAATACCTAAAGCAAAATATGGTGTGTACATGGGCATAATAAACATGATGATTGTGATACCGATGTTTATTCAAACCATAACATTTGGGTATGTGCTCCGACATTTTTTAAATAATGATCCCAGTAAAGCCATTGCATTTGCAGGTGTATTGCTTTTATTTGCAGCCGCTGCCACATTACTCATAAAAAAGAAAAAACTAACAGAAGATATAATGACCTTGCCTGCAACGGGCGGCCATTAAAAAATAAAAATATGAGCAATACAATTGCATTTGATAAAGCTGTTGCATTATTGCATAAGTCAAGCACTACCGCAGGATTTACAGCGGCCGGTGCTGCAGCTGAAGATAATTATTGCCGTGTATGGACGAGAGATTCGGTTGTGTGTGGCTTGGCAGCACTGCTTACCGGCGATGCCTTATTAATAGAAACATTTAAACAATCTTTGATAACAATTTGGGAGCACCAACACCCAACAGGTTTTTTGCCAAGCAATGTAGATGTAAACAATAAAGTAAGTTATGGTGGTACGGTAGGTCGTGCTGATGCACCTTCTTGGGCAATTATTGGTTTATGTATGTATGCCAAATACAGCAAAGATTCAACGCTTTTAAAAAACTATGAACCGCAATTAAAACTTGCAGTGAACGTAATGGACGCATGGGAATTTAATGGTAAGCATTTAATATACGTGCCTCAAAGTGGAGATTGGGCAGATGAATATTTACAGCACGGCTATATTTTATTTGATCAGCTATTGCGTTTATGGGCACTGCAGCTTTCAGCAGATTTTTACCAGAACAAAATATATGCTGATAAAGTAATACTCTTAAAAAAAACAATTGAAAATAATTTTTTTTATCGGCAGGATGATCATAATTGGTACGCAGGAAATATGATTCATCAAAAGGAAGATGCGCCCAAAGGTTTTTGGTGGATGGGCTTTAACCCTGCTCAAATATATCCACAGTACGATTTGCAGGCAAATGCACTTGCTATAATATTAAAAATTGGAACATTAAAACAACAAAAAAGTTGCATAGCTTATACAGAAAAATTATTGAAAGAAAGAGGAACAATGTTGCCATCTTTTTGGCCGGTTGTGCAATTTGAGGGTAGAGAAATGGAGGAGCTTAAAAATAATTTTGCTTACCGGTTTAGAAATAAGCCGGGCGAATTTCACAATGGCGGTTTATGGCCAGTCTGGAATGGTCTTATGTGTGCAGCACTAAAACTCTCAGGCAATGAAGATTCTCAAAAAAAACTTCGAGATAAAATGGTGACAATTGTTTCAAAAAATAATTTTGAAATGAATGAATGTTACCATGTTAAAACCGGCACTCCATGTGGTGTGCATGAATGTGCATGGAGTGGCGCAGGTATAATTTTTTCAGAAAGAGGGCACCTTCTTTTTAAATGATTTGTTTACAAAACAGTTTAAAATGATATTAGCAATTGGAGAATTATTGGTAGATCTTATTACTACAGAAGAAGTAACAAATCTATCTGAAACAAAATTATTAAAACTAAAGGCAGGCGGAAGTTGTGGTAATTTTGCATCATTTTGCAAAAAGCAAGGCACTGCTGTAAAATTAATAGCTACAATTGGTGAAGATGGTTTTGGGAAAATTATTTTAAATTCTCTGGTAAAGGATGGGGTGAATACAGACAACATTTTGCAACACAAATATTTGGAAACATCGATTATTGTTGTAGGTAAAACCCATGCTACACCAGATTTTATTCCTTATCGTCAGGCCGATTTTAATATTGCCGCAATACCCGAATATTTAATTAATGAAAGCGAGATCATTCATACTACCGCATTTGCGTTGAGCAGGCAACCTGCACAAACAAATATTTTAGATGCGCTTGTGTATGCAAATAACGTTGGTAAAATAATATCGGTAGATTGGAATTATGCACTTAAAATTTGGGGGCATAATAATAATGCACAGCAAATTTTTGAAAAAATTATTGCAATGAAGCCGCTGTTAAAGGTAAGTATGGATGATGTAGATCGTTTTTGGGGAGCAGACAATAATATTGAGCATGCAAAAAAAATTCTGGAAAAATTTGATACTAACTTTACATGTTTAACCTGTGGCGAAAATGGTGTATGGTATCGTATAAAAAATAAATCTTGGCAGTATAAACCTGTTTTGCCAACAAATGTTATAGATGTTACCGGTGCCGGAGATGCTTTCTGGAGTGGCTTTGTGAGCAGTTATATAAAAAAGAAAAATTTTGATATTTGTATTGATAATGCACTATATTTTGCCAAGCAGCGGCTGGAACAGAAGATATAATTATTTGAGGCGGATAAAATCGTAAACAAATTTGGAAGTGGTAATTGTATATGGCAGGAGTAACTCTGAAAATGTTGCTAACACTTTAGCAAAAAAAAATAATAAAGTATGTAGCCCAGCGGGTTTTGGAAATTTGCATGAAAAGAATATGCTATAAAAAAGAGCTTTCAGAAAAATTGAAAACTCTTAAGATTATATAATTGATTGTGTTTTTAAAAATATATTTTATCTGTTAATCCAGTTGAATTCATATTCTAAAGGAGCTACAATTGATCTTTCAGCAACTCTTCTAAAACGTTCAGGTAGTTTCATTAAATAATTACGGGCCTTTTCACCTTGTTCATTTAAATTAGAAATATTACCAATATTCCATTCAACAACCAATGATTCTAAAATGTTAGTATAATCCCAACTGGTGTAAACTCCTAATCTTTGTGCCGCATCACTAAAATGTGAAAATGTTGTACCTATTTGTTCGCCAGCTTGTCTTAAAAAATGTGCAGGCATTACAATTTTCCTTCGCATCATGGTTTCAAATGCAAGCATCATTTCATTCGGATCAATATCAAATATTTTTCCTACAAAACTTTTATATGCTTTTGCATGTCTTGCTTCATCCGAAGCAATTACGCCGCATATTTTTGACAGCTGATTACTGCCATGTTTTTTTGCAAGGGATGCTGTGCGTCTATGCGAAATATTTGTTGCTAGTTCCTGAAAAGAAGTATAAACGAAATTTTTATAAGGGTCTCTTCCTGTACCAATATCAAAACCATCTGCAATTAAATACTGTGTACTTATTTCCATTTGTTTCATATTAATACGCCCGGATAGATATAAGAATTTGTTCAATAAATCTCCATGTCTATTTTCTTCTGCGGTCCACATCCTAACCCATTTTGCCCAACCTTGCGGTTCTTCCTTACTCACGCCTTCTAAGTCCATTAACCAGCTTTCGTATGTAGGTAAAGCTTCTTCTGTAATAACATCGCCAACAAGTACTGCTAAGTAATCGTAAGGCAATTCTTTACATTGTAATTGTAACTCTTTTATTTCTTCTGAAAATTGTTCTAACGAACTATCAGGTAAAAAATCGGATGGCTGCCAGTTGGTATCTATATCTTTTAAATATTCCTGAATAACTGATTCTATATCCTTACCAAGAAAGTTCATTACCTCAATCTTATTTTGTTTAATATTTAATGACATAAAAACTTGTTGTTCTTTTTATTTTATAATATTGGAGTGTAAAATTACATGTATTTTGGAAGTTACAATCCTGAAGACTGTCAATCTTCAGATTATTTTAAAATTATACTTCCTTTTATGAAAAGAACAAATATTGCACCATAGTATTTAGAATAAAATAATGTACGCTTTTACTAAAACAAAAACCCTCCCGAAATTTGGGAGGGTTTAAAATATAAACTAAAAAATTATTCGCCTTTGCTTTCTTCTTTAGATTTTGTTGTTGATTCAGCTTCATCGTTTGAAAACTTGGCTTTAAGATCTGCCAATGCACCAAGATCACCAAGCGTGGTTTTCTCTACTTTAGCTTGTATGTTTTTTACAGCTTTTTTAGTAGTTTCTACTTCCGCTCTTTTCTCTTTCATTTCCACTTGTCTTACTTCTTCTTTTTCCTGCTCCCATAATCTTGTATGGCTAAGAACGATGCGTTTGTCATTGCGGTCAAATTCAATTACAACGAAATTTGCAATTTCATCCTGCGCAACAGCTTTTTCATCTTCTTTCATTAAATGACGGGTAGGGGCGAAACCTTCAAGACCATAAGGCAGCTGTACTACAGCACCTTTATCATCTTTTTTAATTACTGTTCCCTGGTGTAATGAACCTACAGCAAATGTATCTTCAAGGCTGTTCCATGGATCTTCTTCTATTTGTTTATGTCCAAGCTGAAGTTTACGTCCTTCTTTATCAATGCTCAAAATCATCACTTCTATTTCGTTGCCTACTTTAGTGTATTCGTTTGGATTGTTAAAACGCTTCAGCCAGCTTAAATCACTGATGTGTATCATTCCACCAATGCCTGTTGAAAGCTCAACAAATACCCCGTATGGAGTAATATTTTTAACTGTACCCATATGCTTGCTAGCTTCAGGGAAATGATTTTCGATTGTACTCCATGGATCTTCAGTTAATTGCTTAATAGAAAGACTCATTTTGCGTGTATCCTTATCCAGTGTTACAACTTTAGCTTCGTACTCATCACCAAGTTTAAAGAATTCTTTTGCATTGATAGGAGTGTTAGCCCAAGTAATTTCACTTACATGTACTAAACCTTCTACACCCGGCATAATTTCCAAAAATGCACCGTAGTCTTCAATATTTACCACTTTACCTTTTACCACTTCACCTTCTTTCAAATTTTCGGCGAGTGTATCCCAAGGGTGAGGAGTAAGCTGTTTAAGACCTAAGCTAATACGTTTTTTATCATCATCAAAATCTAAAACAACCACATTTAATTTTTGATCCATCTTCAATACTTCTGAAGGATGGTTTATGCGGCCCCAAGAAATATCAGTGATGTAAAGTAAACCATCTAAGCCACCAAGATCAAGGAATGCTCCAAAATCAGTGATGTTTTTAATTGTTCCTTCCAATACCTGACCTTTCTCTAATTTACCAATGATTTCTGCTCTTTGTGCTTCAATATCACTTTCAATAAGTGCTTTGTGAGATACAACTGCATTCTTAATTGCTTCGTTAATTTTTACAACTTTAAATTCCATTGTTTTTCCCACAAACTGATCGTAATCTGTTACAGGCTTAACATCTATCTGAGATCCCGGCAAGAAAGTTTCCATTCCAAAAACATCTACAATAAGTCCACCTTTGGTTTTGCTTGTAACAAGACCCGTCACAATTTCGCCTGTTTTATTTACTTCAACAATTCTCTCCCAAGCACGGGTAACACGAGCAGATTTGCGGCTAAGATTAAGATTGCCTTCTCTGTCTTCTTTTTCTACCACCATTACTTCTACCACATCACCAACCTGTATACCACCTGGTATATCTCTAAATTCGTTTAATGAAATAAGTCCATCACTTTTAAAACCGATGTTTACAACTGCATCAGTTTTAGTTAATGATTCAATTGTTGCCTGAATCATTTCACCATCGTTGATTTGCTTGAAAGTATTGTCATAAACTACATCATACTTTTCTTTCTCTTCTTTAGAGTAAGCTGATACATTGCGTTTATCTCTGCTCCAGTCAAAATCATCGTGTGGAGTTTCTGCCTTTGGTTGATAAACAGGTTTTGTTTCTGCAGCTATTTCTGTTACGGGTGTTTCAGTTGCAACAGTTTGTGCTGCATCAGTCTTGTTTGTTGTCGCAGTGGCCTCGGTTGCATCTGCAGCCTTTGGCTCCTGATCTTCTGCGTTTAGTTGTTTGTTAATATTAAATGACATATAATAACCCGTGGTTTTTTAACGGGCTGCAAATGTAAGATTTTTTTTAATGTAGTCATTAATTGATATAATACTTATATGGGTTCATTACAAAATTAAAAAGGGTCATCAAAATGATGACCCTTTTTTTAAAATTATTAATTAGTGAATTTTAGAACACCATAACAGAACCTGTTTTGATACGGTCACCGTTTGTATCAGAAAGTTCAACTCTATAAATTCCGCTTGCATGAGCACCTAAATCCACATTCATTTGTTGATAACCGGATGATAAACCATAGTATTTAGAAAATACTCTAGCACCTTTTTCATCATACACATT
Source organism: Ferruginibacter sp. (assembly GCA_043787295.1). Classification (GTDB taxonomy): domain Bacteria; phylum Bacteroidota; class Bacteroidia; order Chitinophagales; family Chitinophagaceae; genus Ferruginibacter. Next base: position 7,763 of record JAYVVD010000237.1, read on the forward strand.
TACCTGAGAAGGTGCCTTACTACCGCTATTTATATCACTAAAATATCTAACCTGAAACTTACCATTGTTAGGGCTAGGATAAATAAATAATTTAGTAACATCTGTTGAATCACCGATTGTGATTGTTTGAGGTGTAGTAGTAGAATCAGCGGAAGCACAACCTTGAGCTGTAGCTCTAACAGTATAAATACCCACTCCATCAATTCCTACAACGAGCTTACTGTTTGTCGCACCGGGCACAGCTACACCATTTCTAAACCATTGGTAAGTAATAGTTCCGGTTGCAGAAGATACTGCAGCTGTTAACGTAGTAGTTAACCCCGGGAAAAGATTACGTCTTGGTGCTGCACTAATTGTAACCACAGGTATTGGATTTACTGTGAGTGTAGCAACAGTAGAAATTACACTTCCACAATTTGCACCTGTACTAATAGAATCACGGAATTGATAACCATTAAAAGAAAGAGGAACCCCCGAAAAATTAAGGGTGTCTTTGCTGAAACTATAAACGTCCCCTGCAGTAATGTTTGTAAATGATGAAGCACCTGGAGCTTTAACCTGAAAATTATGAACAAAACCAGGCCCACCTGTAAGTGTGCCTCCAAGTTTTAAGAAAGTATTGTTACCAACACAAACTGACGTATTGCTTAAAGTCGGTGAACCTGCCGCAGGAGTATTAACTGTTACTGTAAATGAAGTGGATGAAGAAATGCAACCACTCGGAGTAGTATAAGTAACCGCATACGTAGTAGTTACAGCTGGATTTACATATACTGTAGTCAATGGATTTCCAGTATATGCTACTGTAGCACCTGGATCCGTAAAAATCGTATTGGCGCCACCTGAAGGAGTAGTTGTAGAAAATACTCCCTGTGCTGAACTACCATTAGAAGTATAAACAACATCATCAAGGCCTACCTGGTTTTGATTAGCACCCGTACCATTGTCGGGAGTAAACACCCTGAAAGCAATGCGACCTGTAACAGGAGTTGCAAGTCCTGAAACCGTAACTGTAAATTGTGTCCATGCTTTAGGATATACACCTGTTATAACTGAAGGATTAATTGTTAATAATAAAGTAGTAAAATCTCCAACACTTGTAGCTGTAGTGCCCACGTTAGTGCTGGCTCCGGCTGAACTTAAACGTACTTCTAATCTATCTGGGTAATCAGTTCCGCCTGGTTGGCGGGTCCTGAAAGTAAGTATATCACCGTTCTTAATGCCGATAGAAGGTGTGAATAACCAATTACTGATAATATTTCCTCCACCCGTTTGATCACCTGCATTGAAATCAGAGTAAACAAAAGAGTTAGGAGCACCGCTGAATGCAGGGTATCCAGCCGCTGCTACACTTCCCTGAAGCCAACCCGACAATACCGTACCGATAGGGACGCTTCTGTTTTGTGTAGCCCATCCTGCAGGTATCCCCGCATCAAAACCTTCATTAATTGTGATGACACTTCCAAGCGTATTGGTAAGAGAGATCGCCTGAATACTTCCCGCACAAATTGTAGTAGAAGCCGGAGTTACAACAGGTACCAGCTGAGTTACCATTAACGAAGCCGAAGATGATTGATTTGCACCTGTACATGTACCTGAAACAGAAAGGCGGTATTCATAACCACTCATTGCCGCAGTTGCGTTTGTAATGGTTAATGTGTTCGTATTGGTGCCGCTGTATGGTGCACTGTTAGGAACATTTTGGAATACTCCCGTAGGTGAAGTCCGATATTGCCATTGATAAACAGGAAAAGAACCGGTAGCATTTACAGTAGCTGTGAATGATGCATTTCCATCGCAAGTCGTAGACTGATTAGTAGGCTGTGTTTTGAATGTAACAGGTATACAAGGAATAACATTAATGGTATAATCTTCTACCTGCCCGTAATCTGATGTTCCGCATGGGGTATTATTTGCACCTGGAGTATCATATGCATCGTAACGAATACGCAATCTGGTGTAGCCGGTTTTAGCAGTTGCAGGTACATTGATATTTCCAGTAATAACCGTAGGGAAATTTGTAGCAGAGCTTGAAAAACTAAAAACATCTTCTCCTGCATCTACGAAATCACCGTCACCGTTAAAATCTATCCATATATGTACTCTAATATCCTGATAAGCAGTAGGTATAGTAACGCTGAAAGGATATGTAGCACCTTGTATTAAACTAGTAGTATCATTTAGGTGATTTTCATATGGCGCAGTAACTCCTGAATTTCTGTTAATTGTATTAAGCGTGAAATTAGTTATACCTGCTGTGCCTCCTGCCGAGCTCAAACCGGAAGCAGTACAATAGCAAACTGTGCTCACGGGTACAAATACCGGTGCAAATGTTACCATACCACCGCCATTAGCACAAGTAGCAACGATCTGGTATGCAGTAGCCGAAGTTTGTGTTAGATTATAAAAAGTAGAAATTGGTGAAGAACTTCCTACATTAGTATAGGTACCTCCTATGGTGGAAGCAGATTGTAATTGATAGGTAACCCCTGTTGTACCTGTAGGTAGTGTTGTAGAAGAAGAAATATTAAAACCAACCCCTGTACATGAACCTGTAACAGATGAAACTGAATTACCGCCAGTAGGTGTTCCTGAACATGGGGTTGCTGCAACAAAAGATACAGATCCCGTAAAAAAACGCGGATTATTTGCAAGATTTGGAGCAGGGTTTAAGGCATAACCTACATTTAAGCCTCCTAATAGGTAATTTCCTACTTGTAATGATACACTGTCCGTAGTGTAGATATTGGGCGTAGTAGCACTATTGCCATATTTGATTCCGTTTGTAGACTCAATGGCAAAACGATATTGAGTGTTTGCCGCTAAAGTGAAATTTAAGCCGCTAAAGGTGGGAATGATGCCGGCAGTAGTTACTGTTATCGGAACGAACCCTGTAATAGCTGTCCAGACAGGCGAAGTAACAGAGCCAGGCCCTGAAAGACTTGTAGTTGTAACCCAAAGCCTTGCAGTAGGATTACTGGATTGTGCTGGATCCCAATATACATTTACAGTAGTTAATACACGTGCGGTAGCACTACTGTTTTGAAGATCAAAAGTTATACCTGAACTAGCGCCAGTTATACCGGAAGTTGGTGTATTTGTTGTAGTTAGTGTACCCTGCGCCATCGTTTTACCGAAAGTGAGCAACACTAAACAAAATAAACAAACAAACTGCAAAGCCTGTTTGAGTTTAAGAGTAATATTAATTTGCATAATTGATTAATTAAATGTTTACAAATGATTAGAAAGAGTATTAATTCTGTTTATTTGAATCT
>JAYVVD010000238.1:0-2990 GCA_043787295.1 Ferruginibacter sp.
TGCAAAACATTGGTGCATATGGCGTGGAATTAAAAGATATTTTTTATGAGCTGGAAACTTATCACATAAACGATAAAAATTTAATAGTTTTTACAAATAGAGACTGCGAGTTTGGTTACAGAGAAAGTATTTTTAAAAATAGATTTAAAGGTGAATTCGTAATTACATCCGTTACTTTCAGGCTAAATAAGTTTCCCGTATTTAATACCAGCTATGGCGCAATAGAAACTGAACTACAGAATATGGGTGTCAAATCTCCCAGTATAAAATCAATTTCAGATGCAGTTATATGCATAAGGAAAAGCAAATTGCCTGACCCCCAAATTATTGGTAATGCAGGAAGTTTTTTTAAAAATCCCACCGTAAAAAATGAACAGTTTGATGACTTAAAAAAAGAATTTTCAGGAATTGTAGGCTATGCTGTTGGCGATAATGCAACCAAACTTGCTGCAGGATGGTTAATAGAAAAGTGTGGTTTTAAAGGATATAGAGAGGGTGATGCAGGCTGCAGCGAAAAACAGGCATTGGTATTGGTAAATTATGGAAATGCAACCGGAGAAGAAATTTTACTTGTAAGTGAAAAAATAATAAAGGCAGTAAAACTTAAGTATAATGTAACACTACAAAGAGAAGTAAATATTGAATAACTCTTTTTTTTGATGCAGCATATTCTTGTTTAATTTTTTCTAAATATGTAAATTATTGACTTTTGTCAATAAACTTTTTGAAAGTTCCAGCTAAATTTACATTTCAACAATTAAAACTACTATTATGAAATCAAAAATTTTATTTATTGCATTATTTGCTATCCTCTCAATATCTGCTACCGCACAAGATAAAATTTACCGTAAAAATGGAAAAGTTTTAGAGGTGAAACTTATTGAGATTGGCGCTAGTGACATAAAGTATAAAAGTTTAAATGACACCGATGGACCAATTTATGTCATAGAAACAGACAGGGTAAAGAAAATTATTACCGCAGATGGAAAAGTTCAGGTTTTTTCAGATAATCTTAAAGATTTAGAGTCATATGACGGACAGTTGACTAAAGCTATAAAAATTAACTTCTTCTCACCGCTATACGGATATTCAGAATTCGGATTTGAAAAAAGCACAGGCGTAGGTAAAAGTTATGAAATTAGTGTCGGGATTATTGGCCTTGGAAAATCTGAAACTATTTATGATCGTAGTTATATATCCAATACATCAACGCAGGTAAAGAAAGGTCAAGCAGGTGGTTTCATTTCTGCAGGTTATAAATTCAATAAGTTGCCGGATTTTATTTTTTTTGGAAGAACAAAAATGTCACATCTAATGCAGGGCACATATTTTAAACCAACTATTTATGCAGGGCATTACAAAGAAAATATTATTATTTCTAAAACAAGTTCAGCACAGGCTGTTTTAGGTAAACAAAATGTAACTTTTGGTTCATTACAATTAGAATTGGGTAAACAAAGAGTGTTTGGAGAAAAATTTGTTCTGGACACTTATTTCGGAATAGGATATGGGGCTGATAATAAAAAATCAACTTATCAATATGAAAGTACAAACAATAATTATCAATATTATGAGGAAAACACTGCTTACAATTATGCTAATTCAAGGTTTGGAAACAGTCCTTCCATCTCATTTACTTTTGGTTTAAAAATCGGTTTACTAATTAAGTAATACAATAAAAAAGTGCAAAGAAAAGATTCTTTGCGCTTTTTTAATTTTATGGACTTTTAATTAAAATCATCTTCATTAAAATCATCTTCTGTAAAATGTTCACTGCTGCCCATATTGAGCATGCTTCCCATCAAATCTTTAAATTCTATTTTGCCATCAATAACTTTTTTGCTTATCAATGAATGTGCTGCCAGCCCATGCAAAACCAGTTCCATCAAAAGGGCAGTTTCTTTTTCATTTATGTTATTGTAATGCTTGCTTACGAGTGCGTGTAAACCACTTACTTTATACAATTTTAGTATCTTATCATCATCTTTTGTTTCTAAAAAGAGATCTAGAGAATTTCCACTGTCAAACCAACCTGTTATTGCTTTGTAAGGATTTTCAGGAGCCGGTACCTTAATACTTTTTTTCTTTTTTAAAGTATCAGGATCAGGAAAATATTGTTTGAATTGGGTACGGATTGCCTTCTCCAATAAATTGTACGAAACCTGAAAAGGACCTTCTTGTTCACCTTCATAAACAAGTTCAATTTTACCGGTTATAGAAGGAATGATTCCCGTAAGATCGCTCAACCATACAACCGTTTTTGGCTCATCATTTATAATCGCTCTTCTTTCTGCAGCGCTCACAGCATTTTCGTAAGCTGCAATAGTTAACCTTGCGCTTACTCCACTTTTCTTATCAACAAATTCGCTATCTCTGGCTTCAAAAGCAACCTGTTCAATCAATCTTTTTACAAGATCACTAACTTCCACTCTTTCTTTTTGTGCATCGTTTATGGCTGCTTCCTGCTCAGTAATCTGTAAAGCAGTTTCTAAAGTTTTAGGGTAATGCGTAAGTATCTGGCTTTCTATCCTGTCTTTTAATGGCGTAACAATACTTCCTCTGTTTGTATAATCTTCGGGGTTGGCTGTAAAAACAAAAAGTACATCCAGCGGCAGCCTAAGTTTAAAACCACGAATTTGCAAATCTCCTTCCTCCAAAATATTAAAAAGGGAAACCTGTATTCTTGCCTGTAAATCCGGTAATTCATTTATAACAAATATGCAACGGTTACTTCGTGGAATAATACCATAATGAAGTACACGTTCATCAGCAAAATTTAATTTTAAATTGGCAGCTTTTATTGGGTCAATATCTCCAATTAAATCTGCCACACTTACATCAGGCGTTGCGAGTTTTTCTCCGTAACGTTTGCTTCTGTGTAACCAGGATATAGGTGTATCATCACCTTTTTCTTCAATTAAATCCAACGCATAACGAGATATAGGTTGTAATGGATCATCGTTAATTTCACTTCCACTTACAACAGGTAT
>JAYVVD010000239.1:0-5145 GCA_043787295.1 Ferruginibacter sp.
CCAGCAATTCCTGCATGTGTTCTCCCTGTTCCGGAATCAGTGGTTGAAGTTTCATGTTTGCTCCAATAAATCGTGCAAACTCTTCCGGGCTTATTTCTCCCAATCCTTTGAATCTTGTTATTTCTGATTTTGAGCCAAGCTTTCTTAATGCCTGTTGTTTCTCATTTTCATCATAACAGTATATCGTTTCCTTTTTATCTCTTACTCTAAATAAAGGTGTTTCTAAAATATAAACATGACCATTTTTTACTAGGTCAGGAAAAAACTGAAGGAAAAAAGTCATCAGTAAAAGCCTAATATGCAATCCATCCACATCAGCATCTGTAGCTACTACAATGTTATTGTAGCGAAGACCTTCATAGCCTTCCTCAATATTTAAAGCATGTTGCAACAAATTAAATTCTTCATTTTCGTATACAATTTTCTTTGTTAGTCCGTAGCAGTTTAAGGGTTTTCCTCTCAAACTAAATACAGCTTGCGTATTTACGTTTCGTGACTTTGTAATTGATCCACTTGCACTATCACCTTCGGTAATAAAAATAGTACTCTCTTTTTGTTTTTCTATAACAGTGTCTTTGTCTTTGCCTGATGGTTCATCATTGTAATGAAACTTACAATCCCGAAGTTTTTTATTGTGAAGATTTGCTTTTTTTGCCCTTTCATTTGCCAGTTTTTTTATACCTGCCAACTCTTTTCTCTCTCTTTCGTTTTGCTCAATTCGCTTGCGCAATGCATCTGCGATGGTAGGGTTTCTATGCAAAAAATTATCAAGTTCCTTGTGAAGAAAATCGTAGATAAAATTCTTCATACTCGGTCCGTTTTCTGATACCGTTTGCGAACCAAGTTTTGTTTTTGTCTGGCTTTCAAATATAGGCTCCTGCACCCTTACAGATATTGATGCACAAATGCTTCCACGTATATCTGCTGCATCATAATCTTTTTTAAAATATTCTCTTATTGTACGCACATAACCTTCTCTAAAAGCTGCCAGGTGCGTTCCTCCTTGCGTAGTAAACTGCCCATTTACAAAGCTATAATATTCTTCGCCATACGCACTTTCATGTGTAATGGCAACTTCAATATCTTCTCCTTTTAAATGAATAATTGGGTAACGAATTTCATCTGCATTCGTTTTGCGTTGCAACAAATCCAACAAGCCATTTTTACTTACATAACGTTTACCGTTAAGATTCATTACCAACCCGGCATTTAAAAAACAATAATTCCAAAACTGGTTATCCAGATATTCCTGTACAAAATGAAAGTTTTTAAAAATACTCTCATCAGGTTTAAACTCCACAAAAGTTCCATTCTCTTCTTTGCTCGCCGCTTCTTTGTGGTCTTTTAAAAGTACACCTCTTTCAAACTCAGCCGTTTTTTCTCTTCCTTCCCTGTATGCAGTCACTTTAAAATAATCACTCAATGCATTTACAGCTTTTGTACCTACGCCATTTAAACCCACACTTTTTTGAAATGCTTTGCTGTCATATTTTGCTCCTGTATTAATTTTACTCACCACATCTACCACTTTCCCCAAAGGAATACCTCTGCCATAATCTCTAACGGTAAGTATTTTATCTGCAATGGTAACATCCACATGCCGCCCATATCCCATTGCATGTTCATCAATACAATTATCAATAACCTCTTTTAATAAAACGTAAACACCATCATCCGGACTGCTGCCATCGCCTAATTTTCCAATGTACATTCCTGGGCGAAGTCGAATATGTTCTTTCCAGTCTAGGCTTCGTATAGATTCCTCATCATACTTAGCTTCTATCTTTTCTTTTTCTGCCATTCTTGTCTTTATATAAAGCTTATTTATAAATAATTTTGGTTTGTAATTTTTATTAACCCCGCTAAAAACATGGGTTTTTGCGGCATTTAAGGCAAATATATTTTGTTGTTTTTTTCTTTTTGAGGAAAAGAAAAAAGAAACCACATTTCATCTTCGAATATTTATTTAGCTTTTTCTGAATTATTTTGTATAAAGCAACCTGTTTATAAGTTAGCTGAGTATTTGCGAATATATTGAACCGGATTTTGATTTTTGTAATACATTTTCCACAAAGTTCCTAAATATGTTAGCAAATATATAATTCTTTTTATCAGCTATATAATTACGCTATTCCTTAACACTGTAAACTATCAATCTCTCGTAGATTTAGTATAATTAAAATAGAAAAAAAATGAAAAATATAAAATGGTTAATGAGTGCTTTAGCTGTATTTACCATAATATCCTGTAACAGCACACAGGTAATTTCATCTTATAAAGATGAAAAAGTTACTGCAAAAGATTATAAGAAAATACTAGTATTAGGAATCTTTCAACAAAAAGAAAGATCGCTTAGACAAGAAGCGGAAACGCAATTGGTTAACCGCTTAATAGAACAGGGATACAATGCAACATCAGCTATGAAAGATTTTGGACCTAAAGCTTTTGATAAAGTGACGGAAGATCAACTTGCCACAAACCTTAAAACAAGTGGCTACGATGCAGTTATTACAACAGCGTTACTTGATAAAAAAGAGGAAGAAAATTATCAGCAGGGAACATCTCGTCTTCAACCCGTTGGTGTTTATTACAATAGATTTGGCAGGTATTATTCCACGGTATATGATCGTGTTTATACCCCCGGCTATTACACAACGTCTACTGATTATTTTTTAGAATCAAACCTGTATGATATTGCTTCCGGTGATTTATTGTACAGTGTACAAACAAAAACTTTTGATCCCTCATCTGCCACCAGCCTTGCAAGCGATAATAGTAAAAAAATAGTAAAAGATTTAAAAGAGAAGGGAGTTCTAATTAAAAAATAAGTTGTTTTGGTTGTTGAAGAAGAGAGCGAGAAGATTAATTTCTTTTCGCTTTTTTATTTTTAAAAGACCTGGAGGTTTATTTTTACATTGTAGGCATCACATTTATACCTTAAAATTAAACTTTAACATTGCAAAAACTTATTACCGATAGAAATTTCATAAAAGTACAAGCAGACATAAAAGAAGAAGAAAATGATGCTTTTAGAAAATATTTAAAAGGTTTAAATAGAGATGAACTCGATAAAAAAGTTCATGCCATATGTGATTATGTAACACCACAGATCGATTGTACGGAGTGTGGTGCATGTTGCAGACAATTAATGATAAATGTAACAGAAAAGGAAAAAATTAAAGTAGCTGACTACCTCGATATTTCGCCACAACAATTTAAAAATGATTTTCTCGAAGAAAGCATGCAGGGGAAATTGATCATAAATACAATTCCATGTCATTTTCTGGCAAACTCAAAGTGCAGTATTTACGAGAACAGATTTGCAGAATGCAGGGCATTCCCCCATTTACACGAAACCAACTTTCAGGGAAGATTGTTTGGAACGCTTATTCATTATGCTATGTGCCCTATCATTTACAATGTGATAGAAAAACTAAAAGTTCAGGTTGGTTTTAAAAAATAGAATCTAATGATATTTTTTAAATGATAGTAAGTTAGTACGAAAAAATCCATAATTTTAACATTGGCACTAATTATGAGTATTCATTTTAAACTTAAAAACAAAAATTTATGAAATTAGTACAAATTGCAATGGCTACGGGCTTGCTGACTACAATTGCTTTTACAAGTTGTAAACCCAAAGATTCAGAAATTAAAGCCAATGTTGAATCTGCTTTAAAGACTGACATGAAAATGGCCAACACAATGGTAGATGTAAATGACGGTAAAGTTACTCTTTCAGGTGAGTGTGTAGATGAGGCATGCAAGGCCAAATGCCAAAGCACTGCTGCAGGAGTAAAGGGAGTAAAAACTCCTGTAATTAACAATCTTACGGTTGTAGCTCCAACAATGGTTACTGAACCTGCATCTACAACTACAATGTTGAATGATGCCAGTAAGCAAGCAGTTAATGACGGCCTAAAAGATATTAAAGGGATAACAGTAGATTATACTGCAGAAAAAGCCGTTATTAAAGGTCAGGTAACTCCTGCAAATAGAATGAAAATTATGCAAATACTGGCTTCTGCAAAAGTAAAGTCGGATGTCAGTGGATTAATGGATAAAAAATAATTTCATCATTAAAAAATCTTAAATAAAAAATTATGGCACTTCAAGATAAATATGCACAACTACTTACTGCTGCACAATCCCATGGCGTAGAAAACTTATCTGTTGCAGAACAGAATGGGGTATTACATGTAAGTGGGACTGCTAAAAGTACAGCTGACTATGATGCACTTTGGGCATTGTATAGCCAGATTGACCCAAATATGGCGAGTGGAGATTTAATGATGAATATTGATGTTAAAGCCGATGCAGGTGCACAGTTAAAAGTAACTACAGATTCTACAGACCTTAACATTAGAAGCACGCCAACAACTGAAGGAGAAATTGTTGGTAAAGCATCACACGATGAAACAGTAACGTTGTTAGAAAAAACAGATGATAGCTGGTGGAAAGTTAGAACAGCACAAGGTGAAGAAGGATACGCATATGCGCAATATCTTTCTCCAATGTAATTCTTTAAATTATTTTTTTGAAAGCTGTTTCATTTATTTGGGACAGCTTTTTTTTGATTTACGTGCTGAGATTTACAGGTTGAAGGGTTGGGGCTTGTTACTTACAGGGATGGAATGAGAAATATCTAAACTTTATATTTTTTCCCATAAAAATAACCTGTTAACCAAAAGGTTACAATTATTTACTTTCCTCCAGAATAAATGTTGAAAAGATAGTAGTCCCATAATTTCTTTCTGAAACATAATGCTCAGATTTTCTATAATCGTTGCGGGGTGTATGCTCCAAAATAAATCTTCCACCAATTTTTAATAAATCTTTTTCAAAAATTTTTAAAGGCAAATCATTAATTGTAGTAAGTGCGTAAGGCGGACCTGCAAAAATAAAATCATATTTATTTTTGCAAGTATTTATAAAATTAAAAACCTCACTTTTTATCACTTTAAAATTTTCTAATTTTAATTCTTCTGCAGTCTTTTTTATAAAATCAAACATTTTATTATCTTTTTCTACGATAGTTAAATCAGCCACTCCCCTACTTGCAAGCTCGTAACTAATGCAACCTGTGCCACCAAAAAGATCAAGAGTAGAAAGCTCTTCAAAATTCAATTGGTTTTGTAGAATATT
>JAYVVD010000240.1:0-3889 GCA_043787295.1 Ferruginibacter sp.
TAAACAGTAACATACCCGTAGTGCTTATTACAAAAAATGAGGCTGAAAATATAATGGATGAAGCCATTGGCAGCCAGATAAGTGATTACCTTATAAAACCTGTGAACCCAAACCAGGTATGGCTTTCCCTTAAAAAATTAATTGACAATAAAAGATTGGTTGCTGAGAAAACAACTTCGGCTTACCAGCAGGAATTTAGAAGTTTGTTTATGGCTTTAAACGATAACCCAAACTATACAGAATGGATGGATCTGTACAAAAAACTGGTTTATTGGGAGCTGGAAATGAAGAAGAGCGACAGCCCTGAAATGCAGGAAGTTTTTGCTACACAAAAGCAGGAAGCCAATACGGAGTTTTTTAAATTTATCAGCAAAAATTACAGTAGCTGGGTTGGTCCCAAGGCTGTGGAAGCGCCTATTATGAGTCATACTTTATTAAAATTTAAAGTGCTGCCTCATTTAGAAAAAGGTACACCATTGTTTTTTATTTTAATAGATAACCTGCGTTTTGACCAGTGGAAAACCATACAACCCATTTTTGCAGAAAGTTTTAGAATATACGAAGAAGAAACTTTTTACGCCATTTTGCCCACGGCTACACAATACGCCCGTAACGCTATTTTTGCCGGCATGTTGCCAATAGATATCGAAAAGAATTTCCCTGACCAGTGGAAGAATGATGACGAGGAAGGTGGCAAGAATATGTTTGAAGAAGATTTTTTGCGGGCACATTTAAAAAGACTTGGTAAAGGAGATTTAAAAGTTTCGTACACCAAAATTACAAACAACCACGACGGGCAAAAGATGGTAGATAATATGCATAACATGTTGCAGAACGATCTTAATGTAATTGTTTACAATTTTGTAGATATGTTGAGCCATGCACGAACAGAAATGGAAGTGTTGAAAGAACTGGCAGGTGATGAGACAAGCTATAGAAGTATTACCCAGAGCTGGTTTGAGCATAGTCCGCTACATCAGGCTTTAAAGAAAATTGCAGATAAAACCATTAACATGATAGTGGCTACAGACCATGGAAGTACAAGAGTAAAAACGCCTGCAAAAGTTATTGGCGATAAACAAACTACCGCAAACCTGCGGTATAAACACGGGCGTAATTTAAACTATGAACCTAAAGATGTGTTGGCATTTAGAGACCCTAAAGAAGCCGGCTTGCCGGTACCTAACGTAAACTCAACATTTGTATTTGCAAAAGGTGATATTTTTCTTTGCTACCCAAACAATTACAACCATTTTGTAAATTATTATAAGAATACTTTTCAGCATGGTGGGATAAGTTTAGAAGAAATGATAGTGCCTGTAATAAGGATGACAAATAAATAGATTGAAAGATTTCCCGCAAAGAAAAAAAGGAGCAAAGTATTTTAACTATTCTGTGAACTGTAGCGTCTTACTTAACTTATCATTCTTTACGAGAAAATTACTTTACTAACTTTTGTTGAAAACGATTTCTTATAAATCAGTTGAATTAAACCAAGTTGCAGGTTATAAGCATTACAAAAAAGGAAAAGCATACAAAGCAATATGAAATTTACACAAAATACATTAGATAAAATTGAGAAAATAGCACAGGAAAGTGGTTATGTAATGAGGTATGAAAGAGGATCTTTTCAAAGTGGTTATTGTATACTGCAGGAGAAAAAAGTGGTAGTACTAAATAAATTTTTACCAACTGAAGGAAGAATAAATACATTAATAGATTTATTGCCCCTGCTAAATATAAATTTTGATGCGCTTACTCACGAAAGCCAAAAATTATATACTGAATTACAATCTCAGGCATTAATGAATAACTGATAATTATTAATGAATGAATTCTCCTGCTCTTAAAATTACTTTTCTTGGTACAGGCACAAGTAGTGGCGTGCCAATGATAGCCTGCCACTGCAAGGTTTGCTTATCTACAAATAAAAAAGACAAGCGGTTGCGCAGCAGCATAATGGTGCAAAGTGCAACCACCACTTTGATCGTTGACACCACGCCTGATTTTAGGTACCAGATGCTAAGAGAAAATGTAAATGATATAGATGCAATTTTGTTTACCCATCCACATAAAGACCATGTTGCAGGGCTTGATGATATAAAAGCCTTTAATTATTTTCAAAAAAAAGCCATTGATGTCTATGCGAATGAGCTTACACAGAAAGCACTAAAAAATGAGTTCTATTACATTTTTGCAGAACACAAATACCCCGGGGTGCCGGATATTAATTTGCATTTAATAAATGAAGAGCCTTTTTTGGTAGGAGATATCATTGTAACTCCCATAAAAGTCTGGCATCTTAATATGCCGGTGCTGGGCTTTAGGTTTGGCAATTTTACTTACATAACAGACGCAAACAGAATAGAACCTGCAGAAGCTGCAAAAATATTGGATAGTGAAATATTGGTTTTAAATGCATTAAGAAATGAGCCACACATTTCTCATTTTACTTTGCAGCAGGCTATTGATTTTGCAGCAGAGCTATACATTCCACAAGCGTATTTTACGCATATAAGCCACCAGCTGGGGCTGCACGAAAAAGTAACTGAAATATTACCTGTAGGTAATGCGCTTGCATATGATGGGTTGCAGATTATTTTAAATTAATTTTTGCAATGCATTTATTAAAGTAAATTTATTTTATAATTAAGCTGTGCAATGCAAAACAAAGACTCGACCAACCCATTAATTTTTTCAAAAAAAAACAGAACAGGTATTCTTGTTGTGCTGGTTGTGATTGCGGCGATTTTTATTGCCACAAAATATGCTTACCCACTAATTATTAAAGATGAGCCTGTCGCAAATGCTGACATTATATCAGCAACTGATTCATTATTGGTAAAGCAAAATGATGACAACAAAGAGGGCAAGGCATACAAAGATTACAATGCAGATGAAAGTTATCAGGCTTATTCTAAAAAAAATTACAACAATACTTTTACCGGGACCATGTTTTATTTTGATCCTAATACATTAGACGCTGCAGGTTGGCAAAAACTTGCAATAAAAGATAAAACAATTGCATCTATGCAAAAATATATTGCAAAGGGTGGAAGGTTTAGAGAGCCGGATGATTTGCGAAAAGTGTGGGGATTGCGGGAAGATGAAAAAGAAAGACTTATTCCTTATGTGCATATTGCTGTAGTTGCACAACCAACTTACACAAATAATTATACTCAGTATGAAAAGAAACCTTTTGAAAAGAAAGTTATAGCTCCGGTAGATATTAATGCTGGCGACTCCGCAGCTTTTGATGCATTACCGGGCATTGGTGGCGGCTACTCCCGTCGCATTATTAATTTTAGAAACAGGCTTGGTGGTTTTTATAAAGTAGAACAGATTGCAGAAACTTTTGGTCTGCCAGATTCTGTATTTCAAAAAATAAAACCCTTGCTTAAAATTTCGGGGAACGATGTAAAGAAACTAAATGTAAACACTTCAAAAGAAGAAGAGTTAAAGGCACATCCATACATCCGGTGGCAACTTGCAAAAGTTATTACTGCATACAGACAGCAGCATGGCGATTTTAAAACGCTGCAGGATTTGAAAAAAATAATGACGATCGATGAAGAAACGTACAATAAAATCTCTCCTTATCTCACAATTTAAATGTTGATAACTGCTGCTATTCTAAGCTTTAATTTCGCTAATTTGCATGTTCAAAAAACGATTGCAACGAAATGGACTTCCGTACCAACGAACTTACCGAACAGGTAGCTCATTCAGCTAAAGATTTTGCTCTTCAATTTATAAAACCACACCTAATGGAGTGGGATGAAAGCCAGGAATTTCCCGTTCATATTTTTAAAGAACTTGGTAAGCTTGGTATGATGGGTGTGCTAGTGCCCGAAGCTTATGGTGGAACCGGTTTAGGATATTATGAATA
>JAYVVD010000241.1:0-4616 GCA_043787295.1 Ferruginibacter sp.
ATAAACTCTCCATAATATGTCTTTTTTTACATCCATTTTTAGTAACTATTTTTTAATTGTATCAGTTATTTTTCTAATCATTGTATCGCCAAGCAGCATTGGTGGCAGTTTTGATTCTTTAAGGCCCAACGGCTCCACAGCTTTAATAAGTTCACTCGCTTTGCTTCTGAATATTAAATCACTTTTTACTGTTTTATATTCGTACTCTAATTCTTTTATATTTTTTTCTGTGACAGCAATTTTTCTAACTAACTTATCTGCGTGGTGGCCGTTGTATATATAAAGAATAGCAAGAACGGCCAGAAAAAGAAAAAAGGGAATATTTTTAACTATTCTGTTATAGTTAAAAACCTGTTTCCATTCAGGTTTTGCTGCTTTGGTTTCTTTATTTATCTTTTCAGTGACCATCTATTTCTTTTGTGCAATTCTCAATTTTGCACTCCTGCTTCTTGGGTTATTTTTTTGTTCGGTTGAAGATGCAGTTATTGGTTTTTTTGTAATTATCGTAAAAGGATTTTCTATTCTGGTACCGTACACATCATCTGCTTCCTGTTCCTGTATTGATCCGTTTTTAAAAAAGTTTTTTACAATCCTATCTTCGAGCGAATGAAAAGTTATGATGGCCACTCGCCCATCTTTATTTAAAACTGCTTTTGTTTGTTCCAACATTTCTTCCAATACCTTCATCTCTTCATTTACCTGTATCCTTAATGCCTGAAAAACCTGTGCTAAATATTTATTAGGATTACCTTTTACTACAGCAGAAATACTTTGTTTAAAAGTGCTGATGGTTGTAAAAGGCTTTATCATTTTTTGTTCAACAATTGTTTTCGCAAGCATTTTAGCATTGGTAACTTCGCCATATTTTTCAAACATCTTATGCAACTGCAACTCTGTAAAACTGTTCAGCACGGTTGCAGCTGTTGTGGTTTGCCTACTGTCCATCCTCATATCCAGTGCTGCATCAAATCTTGTACTAAAGCCACGTTCAGCAGTATCAAACTGGTGACTTGATACACCTAAGTCAGCTAAAATCCCATCGACCTTTGAATATTTATGCAACCTTAAAAATCTTTGCAGGTGTCTAAAATTTTGAGGCACAAAAATCACTCGATCATCTTCGGGCAGGTTTTTTTTTGCATCTTCATCCTGGTCAAAAACAATCAATTTACCTTTAGACTCTAAGTATTTTAATATCTCTCTGCTATGTCCACCGCCTCCAAATGTGCAATCAACGTAAACACCATCTTCTTTTATATTTAAGGCTTCTATTGCTTCTTTAAGTAAAACAGGTATGTGGTAAACAGGTAATTCAGAATTTGTAATTTGGTCAACCATCATAATAATTCTTTTACTTTCCTTAAAATATAAAATGATAAATCTCCATTCTAAAATTCCTAATTACGAATCACTCATTCCATCTTTGTTATTCATTACCTCATTTGCAATAGCACTAAAACTTTCATCCGTCATATTTTCAAAAAACTGATCATACATTTTTTTATCCCATATCTCAATTTTATTAACTGCAGATACGAGTACGATATCCTTATCCAATGAAGCGTATTCTTTTAAATTTTTTGGAAGCAACAAACGACCTGCACTATCCAGTTCAACCGGAGAAGCGCCATTTAGAAAATAGCGGCGAAAGGATCTTACTTTGGGGTCAAAATCATTCAACTTACTTATGTTTGCAAAAATGGGTTTCCAGCTTTGTATTGGGTAAAGGGTAAGGCATTTTTCAAACCCTCTGTTTAGCACGAATTCAATTCCATCGTCTTTGGGCAACTGCTTTTTAAATGCTGCCGGTAAAAGGAAACGCCCTTTTGTATCGATAGTAGATTCATATTCGCCTAAAAAGCTGATCATAGTTTGAGCGGGAAAGTTATTTGTAACTATCTAACACAAAATAACACTTTTTCCCACTTTCGAACACTATTTGTAGAAAACATATTTTTCCACAGGCTTTATAATGTCTACAGTAGTGGATTGCAGCCGTTTTTTAACCAAAAAGCGGTGCACTAAATGTGAATTGGTGTGGATATGATGTGTATAGCTAAATTATGTAGTTATTTAGCAAGCGGAAATGAAATGGTAAAACAACTTCCTTTTCCCAATATACTTTCTGCCTTTATAGTTCCTTTATGGGCTTCTACCATGGTTTTTACATAACTAAGCCCAAGCCCAAAACCTTTTACATTATGTACATTACCGGTATGCGCTCTATAAAATTTTTCAAAAATTCTTGAAACAGTTTCTTTGCTCATACCGATACCATTATCTTCAATTTTAATACGGATAAGATTACCTGCATTGCTGGTAGTTAATTTAATAAGTGGTATTTCTTTTGAATATTTAAGGGCATTATCAAGCAGGTTATTGACAAAATTTGTAAAATGTACTTCATCTGCCATCACCATATCTTTTGCTGCATTTAAATTTATTTCCAGATGACCACCACGTTCCATTATTGGCAAAGAAATATTATTCACTGCATTTTTTATAAGTTCGCTTGCTGATAGCTTTTTGAGATTTAACTGCACTTCTTGTTTATCTAACAAAGCCGCTTGGAGTATGGTTTCCACCTGCTTATTCATTCTTTTATTTTCTTCTTTTATAATGCCGGTAAAATAGGCTGTTTTTTCTTTATCAGCAACTACTTTTTCATTTTTTAATGCGTCTACTGCTAGCGAAATGGTAGCCAACGGTGTTTTAAACTCATGGGTCATATTATTAATAAAATCCGATTTTATTTCTCCTAATTTCTTTTGTACTAATAATGTGCGAAGCGTTAAAAAGAATGCTGCAATAATAATGAGTGTAAACACGATAGAACCAATAATAAACCAGGTTAGCTCCTTTAATACAATGGTATTTTGGTGGGGAACAATAATGATTAAACCTTCCTGAGGTACAAGATTTTCAAGATTAGTACCGCTTTCCGGCACCAACGGTATAATCTGCATTACATTATTTGCAGAATCATGATAAACTTTCATGAAATTATCGGTATCAATCTGGTCCCCGGTTATCTGGTCATCGGTTACGGCAAATTCAAAGCGTACATCTTTTAAATCGTTTGAAGCCAGTGATTCCTTTACGATATTATAAATCTCCTCTTTACTAAACCGCTGCATTACAGAATGCTTTCTAAAATCAAACTGCAGTCTATCAGGAGTTATTAAAAGATCGTTTTTTTTTTGGTAAATAAAAGCTAGCTTTTCGTTCGTAAGTCGGGATGCTGAAAGCCCGGCGGCTTTTGTAACATTATCTTTGAGTCTTTGCTCCCGGTAATTTTTTACACTTTTCAACCATAGCACCTGAAAAAAAATAAGCCCAAGTAAACTAATTGTAATAAGTATGGTTATAATGGGGAAAGTTTTCTTCATGTAATTCTTTTGGTCAAAATGATATTCTTCAACAAATACAAATGTAGTATTAATCACTTTTTTCTGAAATAATAGTTTGTTATAAAAAAATGATTCCATTAAAATTTTTATTTTCAAAAACTTAGAGATTTTAAGGAATGTATTTCCTCAAAAATCTTTACTTTCATTTATCATGATAACTCCAACCAATGGTATATTATTAATTGCAGAACCTTTTTTAAAAGACCTTTCATTTGCAAGAAGTGTTGTGCTCATTTGTAAGCACAATGAAGAAGAAGGCACTTTTGGGTTTTCCATCCACAAAAAATTACACACTACTTTAAATAAGATAATTGAAGACATGGAAGGGTTTAAAATTCCTGTTTACCTTGGTGGGCCTGTGCAGACAGATACTTTGCATTATATACACCAATACCCTGAACTGTTTTCAGATTCCGTTGAGATTACGGAAGCTGTTTATTGGGGCGGAGATTTTGCGCTTTTAAAACAATATATAAAAAACGGTACAGTAGATATCAATAAAGTAAAATTCTTTTTAGGTTACAGTGGCTGGAGTGCCGGACAATTAGAAGATGAATTGAAAGTACATAGCTGGATTACGCTGCAAAGTACAAAACAACTTATTTTTGATACAGCACCACAAGATATCTGGCAAATCAGTTTAACAGCCTTGGGAGGCAAATATAAAATGATGATCCACTATCCTACAGATCCTCAACTAAATTAAGCCCACCTTATCAGCCTCACTAAATCCCTTACTGATAAATGCCTTTAAACCATAAAAGATTTAAAGTAATTTAGGGCTTTATAAATTTTATTCTTTACAAATTGCTTTACAAATTTTTACACTTTCCAGCAAAGCTTGCACTGCTTATTTGGTGCAGACGTTTACGCATAAATAAAAAAGAAATTTTAAATGCGGAAGGTCCTTTACTTATTGCAGCCAACCATCCAAATTCTTTTTTAGATGCTATTTTACTTTGTGCTCTTTTTAAACGCCCAATATATTCACTTGCCAGAGGCGATGCTTTTAATAATAAATTTATTCATAGAATTTTTCTCTCATTAAAAATGTTTCCTGTTTACAGAGTTAGCGAAGGTGTAGAAAACCTGAAGGAGAACTACAAGACATTTGATGAATGTATAGAAGTATTTAAAAAAAACGGTATCGTTTTAATTTTCAGTGAAGGAAAGTGCATAAACGAATGGCACTTGCGGACATTAAAA
>JAYVVD010000242.1:0-3716 GCA_043787295.1 Ferruginibacter sp.
TGCTTTTTCAACATTAGCCTGTAATTTAAAGCCGGGATTTTTTTCTAAAAGATTAAGGGCCCCATCTAGACTTGATATTTTTAAATTTGGATCATCAATTGAAAAATGTCCAATGAAAAGTTTCTTTTCAAAGTCGCCATTCAAAGCTAAATTTTTATAATTATAGCCATTAAATTCAATCGAATTTACCTTACCGTTAACCTTGGCCATTAACTCATCTAAATTAAATCCTGTGCCACTCAATTTCGCATCCAAAGCAATTCTCCCGAGTTGTGGGGTCTGTATAAATGTTCCAATATTAAATCCGGTTGAAGAAAGACTGCCTGAATATGCGGCGACTTTATTAGCAGGGGTTTTCATATTTACGTCTGCAGTAATATTGCCCAAAGCGGTATTAAATGTACCAAACGCTACAAAATCTCTTATAAAACCAACAAAATTTCCATTAAAGGATATTGTGCCAAGTTTTGCGATTTCCGGCTTTTGTACTTTTTTTAATTGTGGTACTATACCAATCAAATCTGCATAATTAGTACGCAATTGTTTGGCCTGTAAATCTATAAAAGTGCTGTTAATGTCTGGCAAGCCCCGCATGGCCAGGTTTCCTTCAAGCAAAGTGTTACCCGTTTTTATTTTAATATTTTTTGAGACAAAATTGTCCAGAGGCCCTTTTACATTTCCATCCAAAAAAAATAACCTTTTCCAGTTTTTTAAATTCGGAGAAAAAAAAGCAAGGTCATCACTGTTAAGCGTCCCTTCTTTAAAATTTGCCTCTAAAGATACATTGTGTAAAAAACTGCTAAAATCTTCCTGAAAACTTTTGTAGGTCATGGAAAAATAATCCCTTAACCTGCTTTTGTTTGTGATAAGATCAAGGTTTTTAAACTCCATTGTTTCGGGAGTTAGTTTTAGATTGCTTTCCAGTTTTTTTATTTGCAGACCACTTCTTTCTTTGGCATTTAAATTAATGTACATAGTGAGTGTATCATTTATAAAATGCAAATTTTTCATGCTGCCATTTAACGATTGAAAAAGAATATGCTTCCCATCGAATCTATCAAAATATGGTGGCTCTGCTGTAAACTTATCGTTTTGAAAAACACCGTCTTCCATATCTAGTTTCCCCAGCTTGATATCCCATCCCCCATCGTTCCATTTAAAGGCACCAATTACCGGAATTTTTTCTATTATCTGTTGCAGATTCGCCTGCTCTGGCCTATTGCCCTTGTAATCTTTTTGTGAAAACAAGGGGTTTTTGAGAAAGATCTGTTTAATGT
The DNA here is from genome assembly GCA_043787295.1 of Ferruginibacter sp. Lineage (GTDB taxonomy): Bacteria > Bacteroidota > Bacteroidia > Chitinophagales > Chitinophagaceae > Ferruginibacter. Next base: position 1,278 of record JAYVVD010000242.1, read on the forward strand.
AAATTTTCTTATTTTTAATATCTACCAGATCCATTGTAAGATCCAGTTTGCCAATGTTTGCAATCATGTTCTGCCCGATCCATCCATCAGTTTTATTAAGTTTGATGTTCTTAAAATGAAGTTCTCTTAAATTGATCACTACATCGCCACCTGCCGTTTTTTTCTTTTTAGGCGCTGCAAAATAGTCCACTAAAAACTGGTAATTCCATACAGAATCTGTTCGCTTCATGTTTACAATGGCATCTTCCAGGCCAACATTATCAAGAGATATTTTATCTTTAAAAAAGAACCAGTCATTTACATTTGCCTTTAATGTGCCCGCAGAAAGTAAAGTATCTTTATTCAGATCTTCTATCATTACACCCTGCAATAAAAGTTTATTAAAGAAACGAACATCAACTTTTTTTACAGTAACCTTTGTATGTAACTTTTCTGACAGGTTTGCTGCAATTTTTTTTACGAGCCATGTTTGTACATAAGATAAATGAAGAATGCCGTATAAAATAACCAGCAGCAATAAAATTGCCAGTATAATTCTTGATAATATTGTTAGAAACTTACGCAGATATCTGTTATTAGCGGTAAAAATAAAGAAACAACCTGTAAGTGCAATTTCGTTTCAGCAAATTATCTTTTAATTAAGTTGCCATATCGTTTAAAAAAATACCCGTTGTAATATATTTACTCATTTCTACAAAATAATTATGAAGTAATTCCTACTTTTGAAACATGGGTACTTACAAAAATGAACCATTAAGAGTAGCAATTTTAGATATGTATGAAGGTGCAGAGAACCAGGGAATGCGGTGTCTTCGTGAAATTCTAAATCAGTTTGCAGAATTACATGGTCGTGAACTTGTAAGAGATGAATTTAATGTGCGTCAATACAATGAGCTTCCAGATTTTAGTTACGATATCTATTTATGCAGTGGCGGCCCAGGTTCACCGCTTGAGAGTAAAGGAAGCATTTGGGAAGAATCGTTTTTCAACTGGATAAAAGCCGCTGAACATTATAATGCGGCTGAAATAAATGTAATTAAAAAACCGGTTTTTTTTATTTGCCACTCTTTTCAACTTGCCTGCAGGTATTTTAATGTAGCCGAAGTAAGCAAAAGAAAAAGCACTGCTTTTGGCGTTTTCCCTATTCATTATTTAACAGATGCAGGCTCAGATCCTATATTTACCGGACTTACAGATCCGTTTTACGCAGTTGACAGCAGGGATTATCAGGTTACAAAACCTCACCACAACATTATAAAAAAAATGAGGGGTAAAATTTTAGCGATTGAAAAAAACCGCCCACATGTACCATTAGAAAGAGCAATAATGGCAATCCGTTTCAATGATTACATGGTAGGTACACAGTTTCATCCTGAAGCTGATGCTATTGGTATGAGTATGTATTTGCAAAGGCCCGAAAGAAAACAAATTGTAGTTGAAAATCATGGAGAAGAAAAATGGGAAAGTATGATACAGCAACTTCTTGATCCTGATAAAATTTTACATACTTACTCACATATTTTGCCTAATTTTTTAAATGCCGCTATCAGTAAGTTGGAAATGGTCTTATTATAAAAAGTACATTTTTTTGAAATAGTAATGCATAATAAAATTTATTAAATAGCTTTAAGATAAAATGCATCCTCCCCTTACTCATTCTTTCATCTATTAAAGTTTTATGCAAAAATTACTTAGAGAAAATTTCAATAAAAATTTTACGGAAGAGAAGTACGGCAACTATATGAAAAGTATTGAGGCTGTAAGTCCCGGAGCTTTAGATTTTAGAAATGCAGAGACACCCATTTTTATTCCAAAAGAATTTACAAAGAAAATGCTTGATGCCTGTGAAAATATCATTGATATTATTGTAGCACCAAATTTTAAAGCATTAACTGAAAGAAGCATACCTGACGATGTGAGAGTACCTGGAGATGAAGGTCATGCGGAATGCATGGTTTTTGATTTTGGGATTTGCGAAAATGCGGCTGGAAATTACGAGCCACAGTTAATAGAGATGCAGGGCTTTCCAACGCTGTTTGCATTTCAAACTTTTCAAAGCGAAATTGCCGCAGCGTATGCAGATTTACCCAAAAATTATTCTTCTTATTTAAACGGGTATACTAAAGAAACTTACATACAATTATTAAAAGATATTATCGTTGGTGAGGATAATTTAGACGAAGTTATTTTGCTGGAAATATATCCTGATCAACAAAAGACACGAATTGATTTTCATGCAACCAAACAGTTGTTGGGCATTGAAACAATTTGCCTCACAAAATTAAAAGCGGAAGGCAAAACACTTTTTTATGAAAAAGAAAACGGTGAAAAGCAAATTGTAAAACGCATTTACAACAGACTTATTTTTGATGATCTTCAGCAGCAGGAAAATATTACTGATATTATAGATCTTAAAAAAAAATACAATGTAAAATGGAT
>JAYVVD010000243.1:0-5344 GCA_043787295.1 Ferruginibacter sp.
TTTTTTAGAAGCTAATTATGATGAAGAAATGCTAGGCAACGGGGCTTATCCACCTTTTCTTAAAAATAGAATTTCCGGTGGGGTAGGGCATTTAAGCAATACACAGGCGCTGGAGTTGTTTACAAAATACAAGCCGCCATTTATGAGTCATTTGTATCTGGCGCACCTGTCTCAAGAAAATAATTGCCCCAAACTGGTGCAGGACTTATTTGAAAAAAATGCCCATGGTACAAGGGTGATGGTGGCTAGCAGGTATGAAGAGATGCAGGTTTTGTATATAGGAGAAACCAACAGAATAATTATGCAAAACAGAAAGAAATTGCTTGTAAATAATCCTGCGCAGATGAGTATATTTTAAAATTACTTGTGTAAAACATTTTTTTCAAATAAAATAAATCTTTTAAAAATAGTATTTAAACGATCATCATTTTTATCCAATATTGGAGTTATTTCCAGCGAATTAACAAAAAAATCTTGGAACATAGGGTAGCGTTTTTTTAAGCTGTCGTTCTTTATGAATAGCTCACATTTATAAAGTTTAGAACGATACAAACTGTCTAGTGTTTTATTAATTGAAAAAGTGGTTTCCACCATTTTTTTATCAAAATAAAGATGTAATGAATCGTAAAAACTGTTGTTGGTTAAATAACTTAAAATGAATTTGTCACTACTTTTAATAATTTCTTTTTTATCATAGGTTTTCAACGAATTAAAGTCAAGAAATTTTCCATTTAAACCGCTAAAGTTTCTTTCCATAATGCTTTCATTTCTTAATTTATTTAAGAAGCTATCATTGTAATGCTTTATAAGATATCCATGTTTATCGTTCAGATTTTGAATGAAATATTCACTTTTAATAGAATCATAAACCACCTGTTTTTCATTCTCAAGTGACTCGTGGAAAGGTAATTCTGATATTTGATAATTCTTATATTTAGAGAGATACACAATAATTGTATCGCCAATTGTTTTATTATTTAAAATATCTACCGGAGTACAAAATTTAATTTGAACTCTATCTATGTTCATTTTTGAATTACTATAAAAACAGGAACAAAACAAGACAGTGAATGCTATAGCAAATAAACATATCAGGAAATTTATTTTCATATTATAAATATATAAAACTCCATCACTTAATTAAGTTATCGTTATGGTGCGAAAAAAGTTTTATTCGCATTATATGGTATGGCAGTCCCAAAGAATCCAGGCACACTATGAGTAATCTTAAAATCAATTCTTACCCAAGCTGTTTGATGAGTCTGGGTCATATTTATTGTTGCACCAATATCTTCAAAAGTTCTATTTCCTCCAAAGCTTGTACCATAATCCACAATTTGATTGTGAGTAAAAGTTTGATATTCCCATCTGCTATAATTTGAATAATGGATTTTTTTTAGTGCAGCATTTTCATAACTTAATAAACCCCATGTGCCTGCACTATATATTAGCCAATCATAACTGACATTCCAATCCGTCCCATTATTAGATATTGTCATTTCATTTATATCACCGCTCTCTACAGTTCCAGTATTAATAAAATCAATAAGTTCTTGTCCATTTGTTCCTCCCTCCGATCCGCCACCACCTCCACTTCCTAAACATGTAGTTCCAACATATATAGAACTAACTAATTCTCCATTTATATAAGTATTCCAATACCATTCTGTACATTCAACTCCTATAGGATCTGGACCATCATTTAAATTATTAACTTGCTCTTTATAATTTATCGTGGAGTTTTTAGAAATAGTAATTAGCTTGTCAATTTTATTGTTGTCGATATTCCCATTCAAAAAGTGAGTTGATTTTATTAAATTATTTTTTAAATCATTTATAATTATGACTCCACTAGCACCTGATAAAATATAATCACCCGAGAGTTGATTCGCTGTATAGTAAGATTTGGGTGTCATTTTAAAATGCTGTTCATCCATTGAAATAAATACATAACTACCCTGAATTACCTTATTTTGCTTATCCACAACAGTGACTAAAAACTGCAACCATTTTTTTCATTTTCTATAAATAACGGAGTTACATAACTTTTTTCATTAGCATAAAATTTAGTATTGTGCCAATCAGGGACACCACGACTAATAATTTTCCCAGATGTCAAATTTCCCTTTTCGTTATACAATTGTTGATTATACCAAACCTTGACATTATCAAGAGATTTGATAGTCTTAGAAAACTCGAGATTATCAGATTGTGTAATGTTTTCTTTTTTGCAACCTATTTAAACTAAAATCGTTATTATAGAAAAAAGAATTTTTAACATAGAATTTTTTTTCATATTACCTTGTTTAAAAAGTTATTCATATTATTATTTTATTAAATTTAAGTAAAATTTTTTATAGTTCGTATTTGAATTTTTAAAGTTTTATACTGTTATGCTGGCAAGTATACAGGAATACTCTGATGACAACATTTATGAATATAGAAATAAAAAATATTATTTATAAAACATAGTTGTTTTGAAAATAAATTTTAATGTTAATTATATATCCTCCAACATTTTTACAACGCCTTCTTTCTTTAAAATTAAATAGCCCAGTCTGTCATTGCTAATGCCTTCTTTTAGTTTGTAACTAAAGCTAAGCTGGTCATTTTCTACGGCTGTTTCAAAATAATTAAAACTAATATTTGGGTATTTTTTTAAATCTTCTCCAATTTCATAAAGGTGCGTAGAGAGAATAAAGATGGAACTTTTAATTTTTAATAAGCCCTCAATTACAGTGCTACTGCACTTCATGGCATCCTTCACATTGGTACCCTTAAAAAGTTCATCAATTAATATCAACCATTTTTTACCATCGCTTACTTTTTGTAGGGTTGCTTTTATGCGCTGCACTTCATTAAAGAAATAACTCTCGCCTTTTGCAATATTGTCTATCACATTTATGTTGCTTAGTATGCCATCAAAAAAACTTAGCTGCATATTTTTCGCCGGAACGCCCATGCCAGTATGAGCAAGGTATACTGCAGTGCCGCACGCTTTTATAAATGTGCTTTTGCCCGCCATGTTTGCACCTGTAAGAAAAAGAAAATTCTTTGAATGGTTTAGTTGTACGTTGTAGGATACAGGATTTTGTAACATCAGGTGATATAAACTATCTGCTTCTAATTGAGGTAACTCATCTTCAATAAATGATGGCATAGTAAGTTTATATTTTTCAACTGCTAAGGCCATGCCATACCATGCATCCATTTTACTAAAAATAGACAGCAGATCAAGGATTTTATTTTTGTATTTATAACGAATAAAATAGGCCAGTTCCAGCATTTGTGCCGGTTGTAAATCTGCTGCTGTTTTTTTTGTTGAAATGATATCTAATCCTTCTTTATCTAATATTTTTTTAGCTTCATCCATTTGTTTTTTTAGAAGTGGCGGCGTATCAGTCCCTAAAAAAAAAGAAACGGTTTCTTTCATTCCCTTTATAAAATCAAATGAATGACGAATGGAATACTTTATAAGAGAAAAATCGTGGCTGTGCCATAATTTATAAGTGAAGGCTGCTAATGTGTTGGGTTTGGCAGGAATAGGATCAAGATTGGATTCGTAAAATCTTTCCACCACCATTATGGTGCCGTTGCTGATTGTTGTTGGCCATTTTTCTTTTTTGCCTAAAATATAAAGTAATGTTTGCTGTACATTTTTTATTGATTCAATATCTGGTAACGGAGCGCTGATATTTTTTTTAAGCTGATCTTTACCTCTGCTGGTAAGCGTAAAATTTATCTTATTAAAAACAGAAAATTCATCTTCCCTGTCAAAAATTACCAAATCTGCAAGTGTCGTTTTATCAATTTCCATTGTTAGTATTGAGATGTTAGTATTGAGTATTGAGATAGTAGATATTAAACACAAGATAAAAGACAAGAAAATTAGTTATCTCAATACTCATATCTCAATACTCAATACTATCGTTCAAATAATATTCGTTTTCCTTTCTGTGATGCATTTACCACACCGTTTTCATAAACAAAGTTTCCATTCACCATGGTTTTTTCAATTGTAGCAGAAAAAGTTGTTTTATCAAACGGACTCCATCCGCATTTATATAAAATGTTTTGTGGCGTTACCATATAAGGCTTGTTTATATCAACCATTACCAAGTCTGCAAAATAACCCTCTCTAATGTAGCCACGGTCTTTAATCTGGAAACATTCAGCAACCGCATGACTCATTTTTTCTGCAATTTTTTCCAGGCTGATATTTCCTTTTTTATAATAGTGCAGCATTAACTGTAAGCCATGCTGCACCAAAGGCATCCCGGCATGCGCCTGTTCATAAGGTCCTTCTTTTTCTGATAATAAATGTGGTGCATGGTCTGTTGCTATTACATCCAGATGGTCATCAAGCAACGCTTCCCACAATGCTTTTTTATTATAAGGTGCTTTTATTGCAGGGTTACATTTTATTTTATAACCCAATTCATCATAATCATCTGCGGTAAAATGAAGGTGGTGCACACAAACTTCAGCCGTTATTCTTTTTTCTTTTAGCGGGAACATATTGCCAAAAAGCTGTAGTTCTTTTTCTGTAGAAATATGCAAAATATGCAAACGGCTGTTGTATTTCTTTGCAAATTGAATGGCTGTTAAAGATGATTCGTAACAGGCATCTTCATTACGTATTAATGGATGATCAGAGGGTTTTAAAACTGGGTTAATACTTTTAATGTTTTCATACTGCTGCTTTATAATTCTTTCATCTTCGCAATGTGTGGCAATCAATAATTCACTGCCATCAAAAATTTTATCAAGTGTGGTATGGCTGTTTACGAGCATATTGCCCGTGCTGCTGCCCATAAAAATTTTTAGCCCTGCAATTTTATTTTTTAATTCATTAGCCCTTAATGCCTGCTCTGCATTGTCGTTGCTTACACCCATAAAAAAGGAATAGTTTGCAACAGAACTTTGCTCAGCTATATCATATTTATCCTGCAATAATGGCAAGGTTAATACATTGGGTATAGTGTTGGGCATTTCCATAAAGCTCGTAACACCGCCAGCTACAGCTGCTGCACTTTCGGTGGCAATAGTTGCTTTGTGTGTAAGCCCCGGTTCCCTAAAATGTACCTGGTCATCTATCAGTCCTGGAAAAAGGTGTTTGTTCTCACCAATAATTTCTAAAACATTTCCTTTTACATTAATGCTTGGAGAAACTTTTTCAATACGATCATTAATAACCAGAACATCACTGAAAGCAATTTTTCCTTCATTTACAATAAATATGTCTTTAAAAAGATACTTTTGCATTCAATTAATCGTTAAAGTTTAAGACAAAAATTAAAATATAAATGCAAATTATTAAAAGCTTTATCAAACTCATTGTTTT
>JAYVVD010000244.1:0-4610 GCA_043787295.1 Ferruginibacter sp.
AGCCACATTACAATTGCTAGAATAACCGGTACAGGATACAGAGGCATTTTAAAGGGAAGATTTGTAGTTCCATTTCTTTTTCTCAACAACATTAATCCAACACCCTGCCCAATAAACTGCACCATAATTCTCATAGCAAGTATGCCACTAATCACATCTCCCATTCTAAATAACAAACTAAACACAAAGGCAAATGCTGCCAGCACAAGCAAAGAAACATGAGGAAAGTTTTTTGTGGGATGAAGCCTTGCAAATATTTTAAAAAAAGCACCATCCTGTGCAGCTGCATATGGTACACGACTGTAGCCAAGCATCACAGCAAATAAGGAAGCCAGTGCAACCCATAAAATCATTATGGTAGCCACTTTAGCAGCTGTGTGGCCATATAATCTTTCAATAAAAGTACTTATTACAAAATTATTTGTACCAGCATCTTGCCATGCCTTTATTTCCTGCCACGGAATTACACTTGTTACACTAATGTTCATTGCTAAGTATAAAATGGCAATGGCAAAAATTGAAATGATCATGCTTCGTGGAATATTTTTACCGGGGTTTTTTATTTCGCCACCTAAATGACAAACATTGTAATAACCCAGATAACTGTAAATAGTTTTTACACATGCCTGCCCAAAAAGAAAGGATGCAATTGTATGTATGCTGAAAGCATTTTTTGACTCAAATATTGGCTGCATAAAATTTCCATGAGCAAGCCCCCCCAAAATGATCCAGCCAAGGGTTGCAACAACTCCAATCCAAAGCAACACACCTATTTTTCCTATACTTTCAATTTTTCTGTAAAGCAAAATGGTAACGAAAATAATAACAGTTCCACTTACCATTTTTTGTTGCCAAACTTCCAGCGGTACCAGGTAAATAAAATATTGGGCAAAGCCTATAGCTGCAGATGCCGCAACCAATGGCGCCTGTATAATTGTTTGCCATACGTAGAGAAAACTCATCATTTTGCCGGGACCTTTTTCGCCGTATGCAACTTTTAAAAAGTTGTAACTGCCACCGGCTAATGGGTATGCAGCACCAAGTTCACTCCAAATCATAGCATCTACAAACGAAAGAACTGCACCTGCAACCCAAGCCCAAATGTACATGCCACCCATCAGGCCAATAACGATGGGCATGGTTATGAATGGCCCAATGCCCACCATATCAATCATATTTAAAACAGTAGAATGAAACAGACCTAGTCTTCTGTTTTGTGCAGCATTTGTATCCATGCAATGAAGTTACAATTGCATGTTATAACATTAAAATAAAGAAGATATTTTTTTTAGCCAGGCAAAGAAGCAGCAATTCTCGACATAAGTGGCGTCGCACATTTCATCTGCAGCTATCTATTTAACTTTTATCGAAAAGATTGAAAAAAAGTTTATGCAACTGTTTCAATATAATGTTCTTTAATCCCAAACATTGCTTTCAGTTCTTGTATCATAAAAAGATTTTCATCGTACACCTTTTGTGAGAAATTATTTTTTGTACCAACAATTAAAACGTTTTTTGGAGTATTTTCTTCTTCTATAAAATCAAATACTTTTGTTTTGTAACCATGTGCTTCAAGCATTAATGCACGAATGGTATCTGTAACCATTTCGGCCTGACGCTCCATTAAAATACCATGTTTTGTAATTAATTGCAAGGCATTTGTTGGTACCATTTGTTTGCGAATCTGCTTATGACAGCAGGGAGCACAAATAATAAATTGTGCTCCAGACTTTATCCCTTTTGCAATGGCATCATCTGTAGCTGTATCGCAGGCGTGTAGCGCAATGAGCATTTTAACAGCTGGTAAAATAATTTGCTGTATACTTCCTTTAATAAAATGCAGTCCTTCGTAATTTGATGCTTTAGCAATGCTGTTACATTTTTCTACAAGGTCTTCTCTCAGCTCAATACCTGTAACTTTTATTGCTTTGTTTTTACTTTGCAAATAATCATATAATGCAAATGTGAGGTAGCCTTTGCCACTACCCATATCTACCACTGAAAAATCATTTTCCATCGTTGTATCTTTTAAAATGCCTTCTATGATTTCTACATAACGATTTATTTGTTTGTACTTATGCTGCATTTCTTTTTTCAGATTTCCTTCAGCATTTGTGAGACCAAGTTTTTGTAAATAAACAGCGTTCGTATTTATTAATCGGTTCTTTTGTTTGTCGTGAGATAAAATTGGTGCAGTAATATTGGTTTCATTATTTTTAGTAACCAGCTTTGCCGTACCTTCTTGTGTTACGCTATAGTAAATGGTTTCAGTACTGCTGTATACATCTGCATTGTAAAAACTTTCAGCTAATAAATTTTTAATCTGTATTATACTTTCGGGTAAGTCAAAGTTTTTTGTAACATCGTTGGTAAGGTTTCTGTAAACAAAAGAAAGAAAGTATTTTTCTTTTATTAAAACGGGTTTAATAAATACATTTTTAAGAACTGCTGATTTGTCTTTTTTATTTCCAATGGTAATTTTAAGAAGCGAGGTGTTTTCTACAGCCGTCGTCATTTTTTGAAGTAGTAACTCAAGTTTGTTCATGAACGTATTAGTAAGGATACAAGTAATTTATTTTCTTTCACTATTCACATCATCATAAACCTACCATTCGTTGTGCATTTTTTTATTGAATGCAACAAATGTTTCTGTTTTATCTGCCTTCTCTCCAAAAAATTTCAGGGGCGCCTCCATTTGTTTTGGTTTCATGTAGCCGGGTAGTGGCGCAGGTTGTGCATCTGAGCCACTCATAAACACCGTAGTTGGGTATGAGAGTTGCCCTCCTGTTAAAAAAATGGCAAGATCGTTTGTTCTATACTGAGCATTGTACATATAAATTTTATTGTTGAAAGAAACCGATTCTCTTTGTTCTGCATTAAATTTTACAGCGTAATATTTTTCATTTATGTAATTGACAAGTTTTTCATGATTGTAAGTTGTGCGATCCATTTCTTTGCACCATCCACACCAGTCAGTGTAAATATCTATTAAAACCGGTTTTGGATTTTTCGCATACAATTCATTTAGCTGTACCATACTTATCCAGTTTATTTTATCCTTTTCACTTTTTTCGAAAGATAAAATACCTGTTAGCGCAATCAGTAAAACTAAGCAACCCAATAATTTCCTCATGTGTAAATTCTTTAGCTTTGTATTATGGGTGAAAAATTAAGACAAAAAATTGTTGTAGCAATAACAGGCGCAAGCGGTTCTGTTTACGCAAAAGTTTTATTAACAAAATTATGTCAGTTAAAAGATCAAATAGAGGAGTTAGGAGTAGTAATGACAGAGAATGCCAAAGATGTTTGGCAAACAGAATTGGGGAATGATGACTATAAAAATTTTGATGTTAGATATTTTGGGCAGCAGGATTTTTATGCGCCATTTGCATCAGGCTCTGGTCAATATTCAACAATGATTATTATTCCATGCAGTATGGGCACATTGGGCAGAATTGCTACTGGGATATCCAGCGATTTAATTACAAGAGCTGCAGATGTTATTTTAAAAGAGAGAAGAAAATTAATTTGTGTTGCACGTGATACGCCTTACAATCTCATTCACATAAAAAATATGGAAACAATTACGCTTGCCGGCGGAATCATTTGCCCCGCAACACCATCTTTTTATAGTTTACCAAAAACCATAGAAGAAGTAGCAGCGACAGTTGTTGACAGAGTAATTGATATTGCAGGTTTGCAACAAAACAGCTATCGTTGGGGAGAAAAATAATAAGAGAGTTAAGAAAAAAAGCGGGTCAATAAAATTTATTGACCGACTTTTTAATTTATGTAATTTCAAAAAATATCTATCGGATTAAAAATTTATAAAATGCATTCCAATTGATTTGCCACTTTGTTCAAATCTTAAAAAATCCCCGGTTTTAGACATTCCTTTAAATTCGTTTAAAAAGATCTTTTTGGTATTGATCTGGAGCTTTTAGACCATCTGAATTTCCTTAATACTTCGCCCTTTTTAACCTAAAATATTTTTTTATCAGGTTTCACAAATTATTTGCTAACCATGTATATGAAAGTTCGGCTGTTTGCAAAACCTCTACAAAACTCGTTGTTAACCCTATAGAATAAGGCTTAAGGCTGCATAAGTTGCAGAAGATATAAAGGGATCATTATCCGGATCTAAAACTTTTGCGGTATAAGGATCTGCAATTCTTATTGTATTATCTACAAAATATTGATATCTATATGTAGTGCCTGGTGTGAGCCCAGTAACTGTCAACCTGTAGTAATTGCCATCAGGGGTTTATTCATTGATATGCACAGTTCTGAACCCAGTTAATAAAGTCACCAATTAAAATTACACCGGTTTTATTGGGACAAATAACATAAGAGTTGCAGATGTATTATTGAACCCTAAATTAAAAAGGCAACTTTTACAGATGCCTTTTTAATTTTACTCGTGAAAAGTTTTTAAACAATTATTTATCTCAAATCAACTACTTCTATGCCCGGATACTTTTTGGAATCGAATACAAACATAGCATCGGGCACATTTGCATTTGGGATGAGGCTTGTTGTGCTGTAGGTATATTTGTTCCCTGTTTTTTCAAAAAGTTTGGTGGTGCTGATAGAATTTTTATCAACATATA
>JAYVVD010000245.1:0-2467 GCA_043787295.1 Ferruginibacter sp.
AGAAAAATAAGTTTTGATATCAGCGCCATAAAAATTTAAAAACTTTATAGCCAGTTTTTCTTCTCCGTTAAATTCTATGAGCTCAAAATCTTCTTTGTGTGCATATAGTTTGCGCAGATAATAAATATTTATACAGAATAAAATTACATTGGTAAGCAACACAGGCCAGGCACTAAAAATAATCCCATAAATAATAAAAGAAATGGTACCAAGTATATTGTAAATTCTAAATTTAATATCGCCATTTACCAGCAGGGCAATTATTAAAAAAAGAGAAGCGAGGTATCCGAAATAAGGAGCAATTTGTAAAAGCATAAGTATACAAAAATACAGGGTTGCCAGCGGTTATTTTTTCTAAATAGTTAAAAAACTAAGGAGTAAATGTGATGGAGCCTGATGCAGAAGGCTTGCCGGCTATTTTAAAATTAATGATACCCACAGTATCTTTTTTAAAAAAGTAGGAAGTATTGTCTGTAATATTTTGCTTGTTTATAACAACACTGTCCGACGAATAAATTCCTTTTGCTAGGCCGGAGCGATTTACAAATGTGATAGATGAACCGTTAACAACAGTAACAGTGCTTGGCGAAAATGCACTATCACTTATAATAATATAATTTGTAGGCAGATCGCCCCCAACAGCAATCGGCTGACCGGCGCCGTCTTTACTGCAGGAAATCAAAACAGAAGAAAAAGTGAAAAAAGCTAAAAATATAAATAAATTTTTCATGAATTAAATCCTACTTTAAATTTCAATTTAAGAAAAAATAATTTATTTAATACATAAAGATCTTACATCTCCGACTTCACAAAATCCATCAACACTTTAATTTTTTCAGGACTAAAATCAAATTCCAGCCCTGCGGCTTTGTATAAGTCTGGTAAAGTTTTTGTGCCACCTAAACTTAATGCGTACGAGTAATTATCAAGCGCCTTGTCTGCATTTTTTTTGTACTGCATCCACATACCAATAGCACCAAGCTGGGCAATGCCATATTCAATATAATAAAAAGGTACTTCATATAAATGCAGTTGACGTTGCCATGCATTATCTATAAAGGTTTCCAGTCCACTGTAATCAATCACATCATCTGTAAATTCAGCCATCGTTGCAACCCAGGCTGCAGTGCGTTGCTCGTGTGTATGCGTAGGATTTTCGTATACCCAATGTTGAAATTTATCTATAATGGCTATCCATGGAAAAATAGTAATCACTCTTTCTAATTGATGTTCTTTTGCACGGGCAAGATCGTCAGCATTATCAAAAAATGTTTCCCAATGGTCCATACTAAAAAGTTCCATTGCCATACTTGCCACTTCGGCAATTTCCATGGGGTATTCTTTAAACCCATTTAATGCTAAAGGATGTGCCAGAAAAGAATGAACGGCATGCCCACCTTCGTGTACCATCGTGGTTACATCGTGCATTTGTCCAGCGGCATTCATAAAAATAAACGGTGCGCCACTTTCTGCCAAAGGGCAGTTATATCCACCGGGAGATTTTCCTTTACGGCTTTCTAAATCCAAATGTTGCATCTCCTTCATGCGTTGCAAACATGCGCCAAAAAACGGACGTAGTTTGGTAAAACACTCTACAGATTTCTCTAATAATTCTTCTCCCGTATTAAATGGGCGAAGCGGTTTTGTACCCGCAGGTTCTGCATCTAAATCCCATGGGCGAAGCATTTCTACACCAAGTTTTTCTTTTTTCTTTTTATATATTTCATTAACAAGTGGCATTACATGTTGCTTTACCGCATTATGAAATTTGTAACAATCCTCTTTGCTATAATCAAACCTGCCCAATTCTTTAAAACGATAATCTCTGTAATTATCAAAGCCCGCATTCGTTGCTTCGCTGTTGCGCAAAGCAATTAAATTATCGTACAATTCATCCAACTTTTCCTTGTCCTCAAGCCTTCTTTGTTGTATTTTAAAATATACTTCTTCTCTTAAATTTCTATTCTCATTTTCTAAAAACTTAGCGGCCTGTTGCAGGGTAAAATCTTCGCCATTAACGGTGACCATCATGGCTCCTGTTATCTGCCCAAACTGTTGTTGCAACACAGCAATCTCAGCTTGTATAGGAATATTTTCTTCTCTAAACAATTCAACATTTTTTTGTGTACTTCTTATATATGTATGATAAGTTTCAGGGTCTAGCTCTTTCAAAAAAGGAGATGCCAATAATTTTTTATTTAATGCATCGCTGTAAGGCTGAACCTTTGGTTGCAATTCCATACAAAAAAAATTAAACGCATCTTCCAAAGCTGGGTTTTCATTATCGCAGGTCATTTTTATTTGTCGCCAGCAGGCATCTTCATTTACTACAGCTTCCAGCTCACTCATGTCCAACAACCATTTTTCGAGCGAAGCTTTGTCTGTAATTTCTCTGTCAACTAAAATTTTAAAATAAGGTTCTAGTGCAGCCCAATTTGTAACGGTAAAATCTTTCGGCAAAAAATGC
>JAYVVD010000246.1:0-2485 GCA_043787295.1 Ferruginibacter sp.
AGTGACAGTCTCAGGTATAGTAAAAAACAGCAAAGGAGAATTATTATCTGGTGCAACTATAAAAGAAATCGGTACAAATAATAATGTACAAACCGGAGCAGATGGTACATTTTTAATTAGTGTTAAAGATAACAATGCAAGGCTAGAAATCTCCATTGTAGGGTATGCAACTCAACAGGTAACTGTAAAAAATACTGCAAGGATAGATGTTGTCATGGTAGAACAAACAAAAAGTTTAGATGAGGTAGTGGTAGTTGGGTACGGTACAAGAACGAAACGTAGTATCTCAACTTCAATATCTTCAATTAACGCTAATGAAATAACTGCTGCACCTGTTGCAGATGCAGCTCAGGCATTGCAAGGTAGAGTTGCCGGTGTTACCATAACACAAGGCAGTGGTGCACCTGGTGGAACAGGGGGTTCTCAAATAAGGATAAGGGGTATTTCTTCTTTAAATCTTACTAACAATCCGCTCATAGTTGTTGATGGCTACCCACTTCCTGATCAAGGAGCAGATAATATTTTAAATTCCTTTGGTACCGGTGAAATTGAAAGAATTGATGTTTTAAAAGATGCAGGCGCTACTTCTATATATGGTGTAAGAGGATCAAATGGCGTTATTGTTATTACAACAAAAAGAGGTAAGGCAGGGAAATCAAATTTTAGCGTAGACGTTTACAGAGGTTTGCAACAGGCATGGCGCTTACCTACCATGCTTAATGCCAGAGAATATGCCATTGCAAACACAGAAGCAAGGGTGGCAAGTGGACTTGCACCTATTCCTAAACTTTTAGATCCTACTGTTATTGAAGGAAAATATGGAAATGGAACAGATTGGCTGGGGAAAATATTTAGGCGTGCAGCTATACAAAATGTTACCATGAATGCTTCCGGCGGTTCAGAGAATGCTCAATATTTATTTTCTGCGGGTTATCTTAAGCAAGATGGAATTATTTATAAAACGGATTTTGAGCGTTTTAACCTGAGATTTAATGGTGATGTAAAAGTTAACAGCAGAATTAAATTTGGTAACTCTTTATCGCTTAGTAAATATATTGAGCATGGTACAGATACTTATACTCCATTTAACAGTAATGTAATATTAGCACTTACTGCACCTCCTACCGTTCTTCCACGTAACCCTGATGGTACATATGCAGGTGGCTTAAGTGAAGACAGTTATGCTGAACCAAATCCCATATACAATTTGGAGGTACCCAAAAATAAAAATGTAAAATACAGGGCTACAGGAAATATTTTTGCGGAGGTAGAATTATTAAAAGGGCTAAAACTTAAAACCATGTTTGGTGGCGATTTTACCATTCAGGAAATTACCAGTTTTAATGTTGCAACCCCTTCAACAGGTGGAAGACCAATCACTTTATCAAGCTATTTTACTCAAAAAAGTTTAAATCCTGATTATTTGGCTGAGTACACATTAACCTACGACAAGGTTATTGCTGCAAAGCATAAAATAAATGCTGTTGTTGGTTATACTTTTCAGGAAAGCAGGTATTCTTATGTAAATGGCTCAAGAGGGAATGGTACTTTCTCTCAAAATGTTCCAGGCTTAAACAACACCATATTTACACCTCTCGATATTTCACAAATTGGTAATGGGGCTGAAGATGGAATTTCCGGAAGATTGGCTTCCTATATTTCCAGACTGAATTATGATTATGACAACAGAGGCTTTTTAGGCCTTTCAGTAAGGAAAGACGGTAGTGATAGATTTGCACCCGGAAATAAGTTTTCTACCTTTTATGCAATATCTGCTGCATGGCGTTTAACGCAGGAACCTTTTTTAAATAATGTTAGTTGGCTCAACGAATTGAAAATAAGAGGTAGTTTTGGTAATGTGGGTAATCAGAATATTGCACCATATAAATATTTACAAATAATAAATCAGGGCTTTCAGTATACGTTTGGAAACTCATCCAGCTCTGGTGGAATCGTGAACGGCGCAGCTCCGAGCAGCTCTTATAATCCAAATATAAAGTGGGAAAAAAATGAGCAGTTGGACCTTGGTTTCGATGCTGCACTTTTTAAAAATAAATTAAATGTAAATTTTGATGCTTACCAGCGTCGCTCCAAAGATTTAATTATTGCAGTAGCACCTCCATTGGTTTCAGGTACGTATGAAGCAGTTCCTTTTAATACCGGTACGCTTGAAAATAAAGGTGTTGACTTAACCCTATCCGGAAATATTTACAGTAAAAATAATTTCACATGGTCTGCTAATTCAGTATTAGGTACTTATAAAAATAAGGTTACTTCATTGGGCATTTCTGCGTTATTGGATAATGGTGGCTTTCCAAGAATAAATGGTGGAAGTTTGAGAACAACATTAGGTTTGCCGGCAAACTATTTTTATGGCTTTGTAACAGAAGGTATTTTTCAAAACTATAAAGAAATAGCAGCACATGCTGTTCAAACAGCAGGGTCTGATCCAACTAAAAGTACCGCACCAGGCGATATAAAATTT
>JAYVVD010000247.1:0-6915 GCA_043787295.1 Ferruginibacter sp.
CCAATGGTAAAGGAAAAATTTACCACTACCACACGCAATTATATTTCAAAAATAGAATTTCAACTGAGTTCTGTTAATTATCCGGAGAGTCCACGCAAACCCTACATGTCAACATGGAACGAGTTAGCAACAACGTTGTTAAAAGATGAACAGTTTGGTGCTGATTTAACAGGAAAAAATAATTGGATGAATGATGAGATAAAAAATATAGTTAAGAGTAATGATGCCTTAAGCAATGCTAAAAGTATTTATAATTATGTACGTGAAAATTTTACCTGTACCGATTATAATGCCCTTTATTTACCTGAAAATCTTAAAAAGTCTTTTGCTGCAAAGAAAGGAAATATAGCAGAAATAAATTTGCTGCTGGTAGCTATGCTAAAGAAAGCACAGATAGATGCTGACCCAGTTTTATTGAGCACAACCGATAATGGAAAAGCGTATGAAATGTATCCATTAATTAAAAAATTTAATTACGTTATTGCAAGGGTTCTCATCAACAATAAAATTTACCTGTTAGATGCTTCCAGAAAAAAACTTGGATTTAATTATCTGCCGCAATACTGCTACAATGGCTGTGGCCGATTAATTAATGAAACACCATATGTGGTAAATTTGTTTGCAGACAGTTTAATGGAAAGTAAAATGACCTCTATTTTTATTTCGAACAACGAAAATGGTAAAAATCTTGTAGGTTCTTTCAATTCCAACCTCGGATATTACGAGTCGTACAATTTTAGAGAAGAGATGAAAGACAATGAAATTGACGACTATTTTAAAAAAATAAAAAACGGATTTAGTTATGATGTTGTTTTAACCAATAACAGATTGGACTCCCTTAAAATCCTTGATGAAAAATTAAGTATTGGTTATGATTTTTCATTGAACTTTAATGAAGACATCGTTTACTTTAATCCTTTATTTGGCGAAGCTTACAAAACCAATCCGTTTACTGCTGCCACACGAAATTATCCTGTGGAAATGCCTTATAAAACAAAAGAAGTTATTATAGTAAATATGGAAATCCCAAACGGCTATACAATTGATGAAATGCCCAAATCTACAAGGATGAGCTATAATGAACAGGAGGGTCAATTTGAATACATTATGACAAAGGATACTAAAAATATTTACCTTAAATGTATTTTAAGTTTTAATAAGGCTGTTTTTTCGCCCGATGATTATGAATCTTTACGAGAATTTTATGGTCAGATTGTAAAGAAACAAAGTGAGCAGATCGTATTTAAAAAGATTAAATAAAACAATGAAAAAATTACTTCTGGCAATATTAGTTTTAAGTAACATTAAAATTTTTGGTCAAAAATATAATGTATCATCCATTCCTGATTCTTTAAAAAAAAATGCAGATGCGGTTAAGCGTTTTGAAGAATTAAGGGTTACCATTAAATCAAAATCAAAAGGAGTAATAGTTCATAAATATGCCATTACAATTTTAAATGAAGATGGTGCAAAATTTGCTTTGTACCAAAATAGTTATGATAAATTACAGAGTCTGGAAAATATTGCAGGACACCTGTACGATGCTGCCGGTAAAGAAATAAAATCTGTAAAGAAAAAAGATATCGCAGATTATTCTGCCTTCGATAATGTGAGCCTCATTTCTGACAATAGAATAAAACGTCATAATTTTTATTACAACTCATATCCGTACACCATAGAATATGAGGATGAGCAGGAGTTAAACGGCATTTTCTTTTTACCAAGATGGGATCCGCTAGAAGATACAAGATTAAGTGTGGAGCAAAGTGCCTTTTATGTGGAAACCCCTGCAGATTTTGATTTGAGAATTAAACAGTTTGCTTTTGATGACAAACCTGCGATATTAACAAACGGCGCTAAAAAAACATATAGCTGGAAAATTAATAATCTTACTGCATTGGTGCACGAACCTTATCAGCCCGGCTGGGAAGCATTGTCTCCCTCGGTTTTAATTGCTCCATCTCAATTTGAAATAGAAGATTATCCCGGAGATATGAGCTCATGGAGTAACCTTGGTAAATTTATTAATACACTAAACAGCAACAGACAACAGTTGCCTGAAAATATTAAACAGGACGTTCACAGACTTACTGATGGCTTATCCGGAACAACAGAAAAAATTAAAGTGCTGTATGATTATTTACAAAAAAATACAAGATACATCAGCATACAACTGGGCATAGGCGGTTGGCAGCCATTCGACGCAAATTATGTTGCAACAAAAAAATACGGCGATTGCAAAGCCTTATCTAATTACATGGTTAGTCTTTTAAAAGAAGCCCAGGTGCCGGCCAAATATGTACTGATAACCGCAGGAGAAAACAGGACTGGTTTAAAGGATGATTTTCCTGCACCTTATTTTAACCATGCTATTGTATGTGTGCCGCAGGTAAAAGATTCCATTTGGCTGGAGTGCACAAGCCAAACAGTAAGTGCAGGTTATATGGGAAGTTTTACAGGCAACAGAAAAGCATTGTTAATTGATGCGGATGGTGGCCATATTGTAAAAACACCCACATACAAAACCCATGATAATTTACAGATTCGAAAAGTTAATGCAGTTATTAATGAAGAAGGTACTTTGAGTGCAAAGGTAGTAACACGTTTCACAGGACTTCAGCAGGATGATGTGCATGGTTTAATGCACGAAGCAACTCCAGAGCAAAAAAAGCACTACCTTAACAATGCCCTTAGTTTACCAACTTATTCCGTAGAAAATTTTGAGTATACCGAAATAAAAGGCATGTTGCCGGAGATAATAGAAAAGCTGTCAATAATTTCACCCAATTATGCAAACATAACAGGAAGAAGGTTATTTATAGCGCCTAATTTTTTTAATAAATCATCGAGCAAATTACCCGAAGATAATAACAGGAAATATGATTTGGAGTTTAACTCCTCTTATCTGGATGAGGATTCTATACAAATTGCTATCCCTGCTAATTATGTTGTTGAAGCCATGCCTAAAGAAGTTTCAATAAAAAACGCTTACGGCGCTTACAATATAAAATTTAATGTAAAAGATAATTTCATAAATGTTGTACGAAAAAATGAAAGAACAGAAGGTTATTTTTCTAAAAATGAATACAATAATATTTTAAAATTCCTAAATGATATTTACACAGCCGACAGAGGAAGAATTGTTTTAATTAAAAAAGAAAATTGATTTTGTAAAGGGCTTTTTTGTAAGATCTGTGACAAGATTATAAAAGATATATTAATCCTAAAATTAACAACTACCGTAATTTAACTATTAAATTATTTACAGTCTAAACTGTAAATAAACCTTTATGAAATCAATAAAACCGCTGGCAATAGTTGCTATAATATTTCTATTTTGTTTTTCAACAATCCAAGAAGCATTTGCTCAAGTAAGGTTAGATGTTGGCATTAATAATAGATCAAGATATTATAAGCCTTCCCATTATTATCACTATAACAGGCCGCGTTCAATTGTAGTTGTTAGACCAACATTTCGTTATGCATCGCCGTACAGGTCAAATACCTATTACGACAGACCGGTAATTGTAAACAGGTATTATTATGATGGCGGTTATCACCCATACCCATTTTACTATCGTCCCTTTAGCCGTCCATCATTTGGTCTTAGTATAAATGTATTGCCAAGAGGTTATTATCCATTTTACTTTGGGCGCACAAGGTATTATTATTGCGATGGATTATACTACCAGCCTTACCAGGGATATTATCAAACAATTGCTCCGCCATTAGGCGCATTTGTTCCCTCTTTACCCCGAAGTGCCACGGCCGTTAATATAAACAATGAAACTTATTATGAATACAATGGCACTTATTACCAGCGTGCATACAATAGCATCGGTAAATATGAAGTAGTTGGGTAGATGGTGTTTTAAAAACAGATGCACAAACAAATTCCATTAAAGACAATAATAAAGCTCCAAATACTGATCAATCCATTACTTCGCTACCCCAAAACTTTAAAACGATCGTGCTGGATAATAAGGTTTATTATGTAACCCCTGCGGGTGAATACTTTACTAAAAACATTGATGAAAAAGGAAACATTACTTTTACCATTGAAGCAAAATAAAGTAAATAACATTCCATTACAATGGAAAATATACCGATTTTACGAATTGTAGAGAAATTAATCCCTGCTAATTGTTTTTAAAGGAAAAGCAATCATTTTGCTTGGTGCAAGCAAAGCAGGTAGAAAGAAGTACCATGCTTAAAAATTTACTTAAAGATCGAGCTAAAGATATGCTGTGGTTAGATGCGGAAAATGCTGATGTAATCCTCTTCATTTGAATTAAGAAACAAAACATAAGTACAACTTAATAAAACGTTTTCCAACGCGTATCCAAAACATACTTTCTCTGTAATTAACAAAAAAATATTGAAGCTTTTTTATTATAAAAATTCTTGTCCTACTCTCTCCTATCGAGCATATTACCCAATCACAAAAAATACTACCTTCTTTTTTCTTTTTACTAAATCATACGGTATAAGCCTCCCTCAATTCTTCTAAAGGGAGACAACAGAATCCTTCTCGAAAAACTTAATGTTCTAATTCGTTGTTTCTTATTATTCCTTAAACCAAATAAATTGTAATAGCATAAATTATATCTAATTGATAAACGGTAAATTTAGTTCTACTTTTATCGATTATTTTGATTTTAAAATAACATTTTTATGAAGAAATATCTTATTGCAACAGCAGCTATTTGCCTGGCGGTTACAACAGGTTTTAGCCAGGCAAAACTGGTGGAAACTGTTACTAAAAAAGGAGACGAATTGGTTATTCCTTATCAAAAGTATATCCTGGCTAACAGGCTTACAATCGTTTTAGCAGAAGATCACAGCGATCCATTGGTACATGTAGATGTTACTTACCATGTTGGTTCTGCAAGAGAAGAAATTGGCAAAAGCGGATTTGCACATTTCTTTGAGCACATGATGTTTCAGGGAAGTGATCATGTTGGAGACGAGCAGCATTTTAAAATAATATCCGGTGCAGGTGGAACCTTAAATGGTAGCACCAATCAAGACTGTACGAATTATTACGAAACAGTACCATCTAACCAACTGGAAAAAATGTTATGGTTAGAAAGTGACCGCATGGGGTTTTTACTAGATGCAGTAACACAGCAAAAATTTGAAATACAACGCAGTACTGTAAAGAATGAAAGAGGTCAAAATTATGATAACAGGCCTTATGGGTTGTTGGGCGAATTTGCCAGTAAAAATTTGTATCCATACGGCCATCCGTATAGCTGGCTTACAATAGGCTACATAGAAGATTTAAACCGAGTAAATGTGCAGGATTTAAAAAACTTTTTTCTCCGCTGGTACAGCCCTAACAATGCAACGATAACAATTGGCGGAGACTTAAAGCCGGCAGATGTGGTAAAGCTGGTAGATAAATATTTCGGCAGCATACCACGTGGACCTGAAGTAACAAAAACAATTTTACCTCAGGTTGTTGTTGACAAAAACCGTTACGTTTCGTTTGTTGATAATTATGCAAAATTACCTTTGCTTACAAAATCGTTTCCTACAGTTGCCAACTACGATAAAGATATGGCTGCACTTGCTTGCCTTGCACAGGTTTTAGGCCAGGGTAAAAATTCAGTGATGTATCAGCAACTTGTAAAAACACAAAAAGCGTTGAATGCAAACGCCTCAAGCAGGTTAAGTGAGCTTGCCGGTGAGTTTACTTTTCAGGTAACACCTTATCCCGGTAAATCACTTGCAGGTATGGACAGTCTTGTAAAAGAGGCACTGGTATCATTTGAAAAACGTGGTGTAACTGATGAAGATATTACAAAGTTTAAAGGTGGGATAGAAGCTCAATTTATAAATAGCCTTCAAAGTGTATCAGGCAAAGTTTCTCAGTTAGCTGCTTTTCAAACATACCTTGGCAACCCAAATATGATTGGCAAACAATTAGAAATGTACAGAGCAGTTACCAAAGAAGATGTGATGAATGCTTACAACAAATATATAAAAGACAGGAACAGTGTTACGATAAGTGTGTTGGTAAAAGGGCAAAATGTTGCAGCTGCAATGGCTGATAATTATGAAGTTGATAATTCAAATTACAAAAGACCAAATTATGGTTATGATGGTTTGAAATATGTAAAAGCAACTGATAATTTTGACAGAAAAAAACAACCGGGTGTGGGTGCTAATCCTGTAGTAAAAGTGCCTGCATTTACTACAAAACAAACAGCTAATGGCATTAAAATTATTTTTGCGCAAAGCAATGAATTACCGATCGTAAATATTTCTATAAGAATACCGGGTGGACAAATTGCAGAAACAAATATGCCTTTAAAGTCAGGCATTGCAGCACTTACAGCTGCGATGATGAATGAAGACACAAAAAAATATACGGCTGAGCAAATGGCAGTGGAGTTGCAAAAAATAGGCAGCAACATAAACGTTTCATCCTCATTTGATGGTACTGTTTTTAATGTACAGTCGTTAAAGAAAAACATTGGTAAAACACTTGAGTTGCTGGAAGAAAGAATGTTGAACCCAAATTTTACGCAGTCAAATTTTAGCAGAATACAAAAGCAGGCTATTGAAGGCTTTAAACAGGCTAAGTCACAGCCATCTGCCATTGCAGATGATGTGTTTGATAAACTAAACTACGGCAATTCTATTTTAGGTATGAGTTCTAATGGAAATGAAACAACTGTAAAAGTCCTAACATTAAAAGATGTGCAGGATTTTTACACTAACAGTTTTACTTCGCAAAATGCAAGAGTTGTAGTTGTAGGGGATGTAAAAGAAAATGAAATATTGTCTCAGCTTTCTTTCTTAGATAAATTACCAAATAAGAATATAACGTATGTAAAACCTGCAATGGCGACACCTGTAGCAAGTACAAAAATTTATTTAGTTGATGTACCCAAAGCAGCACAAACC
>JAYVVD010000248.1:0-2932 GCA_043787295.1 Ferruginibacter sp.
AGAAAGGTGGCCATGCATTATATGAACAAGGGTTGCCTACTAATGAATATGGTTTACCATTAGGTGAATATTGCAGCCTCAGCATTCACAAAGGTAAAAGCCGTTTATGGGAAAATTGTATTGGCCTTGGGTTACCTTTCTGGAAACACTATTATCATCTCTTGCAGCGAAAATTTCCTCTTCAATTTGAAAGTAAAACATTTATACAATTTTATTCTGCTATCAACAAAGTACAGCCCTAGCTAATCCGTACAGAAGCCGATAAAATCACTTATCATTTTCATGTAATGATTCGTTATGAAATTGAAAAACAGTTGAAAGAGGGAACATTAAATGCAAAAGATATTCTGCCTTGTTGAAGTGAGCAATACAAAAAATATTTAGGCATTCCTTCAGGATGTGCATTGGGGGGCATGGCAGTTTTGGTTATTTTGCTACTTATAGTTAGGCAGTTTGTATGCTGCACAATTTTACAAACCTTAAAAAATACACATCCTGATATTGAAAAAAATATTGCGATGGTAACAACTTAAAAGTTACGAATGGCTTCAAAATAATATTTATAAACATGGCAGATACTACACTTCGGAAGAACTTTGTTTTAGGGGAATAAGAAAATACTTAAACAGTAAGTGGTTTATAAATTATTTATTAAAAATACTTAAAAAGTTAACCGGAAGAAGTTGTATTAAATTATTAAAATATGTTAATTTAATTATTCTACTAAATATGGGGTATTTATTCTACAAAAATTATCCCATTACATTCATAGTTTTAACGAATATTTTAACATTAATCTTTCAAGTTAAATAATACCTTTTTTGTAAAAAAAATTTTATTTCAGATAAATGCAATTTTAGTACCATTTATCAGTTTATAGTTATGTATTGCTGAAAGGCTTGCATCCTATATCCAAAAAGTAAAACAATATCCCCATGAGCAGAAAATTGCTCATTAAGCATTTAGGTTTATTAACCTTTTTTGCATTAATGACTTTTTTATCAAAAGCACAACTGAAAACGCAGTTTATTGCTACTCCACTTTCTGGGTGTGCACCTTTTAGCGTAAATTTTACAGATCAATCTACCGGTAATCCTAATTATTGGAAATGGGATTTAGGTAACAGTACTGTATCTTTTTTGCGTAATCCATCAACAATCTATTTAAACCCCGGAATTTATACGGTTAAACTGTTAATTCGGAATGTTGCAGGCTCGGCAGATTCTTTAACTAAACTGCAGTATATAATAGTTTATGCAAAACCGGGTACTAATTTTTCAGCATCGCCTTTAACAGGGTGTTTTCCATTGCCGGTAAATTTTACTGATATGAGTACACCTGGCAGCGGTACTATTAAAAGTTGGTTATGGGACTTTGGTGATGGAAATACATCAACACTACAACACCCAATTCATACTTACACCGCATCAGGAAATTATACAATCCTTTTAGTTGTTACAAACTCCAATGGATGTTCCAAATCTTTTACCAAATCAAATTATATTTCAATAAACAACGGTGTCAATGCAATTTTTAAAAATACTGTTCCTTCAAGTTGTTCAGCACCACAAACAATAAATTTTCAAAACCAATCTATCGGTACCGGCACAATTGCTTACCAATGGCTCTTTGGAGATGGTAGCACATCAAATCTTTTAAATCCACAACATACATACTTAGCAGCAGGAAATTATACCGTTACTCTTATTGTTACAAATTCTACCGGTTGTGCAGACACGGCTACACATATAAATTCAATCATCATTGGTTCAGTAAATGCGGACTTTTCATTCCCTTCAAATGTTTGCGGAGGTAATTCCTTTACTTTCACCAATATTTCGATCCCAGCACCGCTATCTGCGAGTTGGAATTTTGGAGATGCAACTACTTCAACTGGAATAAGTCCGGTAAAAACTTATACTTCACCCGGTACCTATATTGTTACTCTTGTAAGTGATTTTGGAGGGTGTCAGGCAACTCAAACTAAATCAATAACTGTAATAGCTAAACCATCTGCAAGTTTTATTGCTTCACCATTAACTTCCTGCAGTACCCCGATAGATGTAAATTTTTCAAATACATCTACAGGCAGTGTTGCAACTGAATGGTTATTTGGAGACGGTTCTACTTCAAACCTTACAAACCCTAGCCATTCCTATACAACTCCGGGAAATTACACCGTAACACTTATATCTATTAATTCTAATGGCTGTTCAGATACTTTAGTTAAATCAGATTATATTAAAATTCAGCTTCCTGCGGCTGTTATAAATAATTTACCACAACAAGGTTGTGCACCACTTGCTGTTACATTCAGTTCTATTGTAACAAGTGCTGATCCTATATCAAGTTATCTGTGGAATTTTGGGAATGGTGTTACTTCCACACTGCCAAATCCATCATATACATTTACAGCAGGAAATTATGATATACAATTAATTATTACAACCATAAATGGCTGTAAGGATACGTTATTTGTGCCCCAGGGAGTAAAAGCAGCTGTTAAACCTAACACTAATTTTTCAGCCACGCCTAGAGATATTTGTGCAAGATTGCCTGTACAATTTTCTGATTTAAGCACCGGTTCGATAACCAAATGGGACTGGAACTTTGGAGATGGCTCTCATTCAAATTTGCAAAATCCAATGTATGGTTATCAAGATACAGGTCTTTTTACTATAACTTTAATTGTAGGCAATAATGGTTGTTTTGATACCCTCACTATTCCAAATTATATTCATGTAAAACCTCCAATAGCAATTTTTACTGAGGTAGGTACATGTGCAAATAAATACCTGAAAATTTTTACAGATAAGTCAATAGGCGCAGATAGCTGGAACTGGAATTTTGGAGATGGAGCTACTTCAATATTACAAAATCCAACACATACCTATGCTTCCGTAGGAACATTTACAGTTACACTAACTGTATT
>JAYVVD010000249.1:0-3354 GCA_043787295.1 Ferruginibacter sp.
ACACTATTTGCAGATTTGTAGAAGGCTATCGAATTTGTAACACTCCATGTTCCTGCCGCAGCCTTACTGCGCAAAAAAAGTATATGCAAACCTTGTGTAAGCAATGATATTCCTGCGTTGAAAGTACTGTTATTTATGTCAGCTGAAGGAGTAACAGGTATACTTGTGGCATTTCCAAAGCCAGGATCCAGATCGAAGAAATATTCCACTTTCGTTATATTAGTTATAACGTTAGCAGCAACTTTATAGAAAATTTTAGAATTGGTTAAGCTCCATTTTCCTGAAGCATCTCTGCTTCTGATACATAAGACATGTAATCCTGGGCTAACAGATCCTATTGCAACATTCAATACCTGATTTGAAATATTTTGGGAAGGTGTAATGCTTATAACGGTTGCGCTTCCGAAACCCGGATCAGTATCAATGAAATATTCTGCAGATGTAATATTGGTTTGTCCGGAAGTCTGAAAAACCCAGAAACATATTACGATCGCAATGATTCTTTGCATTATTCAATAATTTACCCAAACAGATACGCTGAAATTAATTATTACTCTTCGTGCTGAATATTACACTCATTGTATTCCCGGCTGGTACTGCTGGTGCTGACAATCTGTAGATTGAGGGTATGGCAGGCTGAACAGCAATCTTAAATGGTGAACCACCTCCATAAGCACCCATGTCAGTGGATGCAGGAGTTCCGCTACCTATAGCAGGACTTCCGGCTTTAAGCACAAAATCACCATCAGTATTTCCATTGTTATTTATGAATACGGTTGTCATATTAATTGCATTCTGATTGTTGTTTCCGGAAGGCAGGGATGTAGCAGCAGCAGACATGTTATACTCAACAGTGCAGTTAACGAAAGTATAGGTAGCTCCTTTATTGAATATATTATTTTGAAGGGTACTATTGTTAACCGTAGATGTAGAAGGTGTTACTGCATTGAATACATTATTTGTAATTATAGATGAGGTTCCGGATACTGTTGTGAGCTGACCTTCCACGATATTATTTACTATAATTACATTGGTACCAGCACCAATATACAAATCACCAGTAAGATAACTATTTAATATAACTGCGTTATTACCGCCTGTCTGAAAGTTGACAGAAACCGCATAGCTTCTTTCAATTCTAATTCCTGAAGCGTAACCGTAAATATATCCAGTGCAATTGACACTAATAACTGAATTATCGGAACCAGCATTAGCACTGATTCCAGTGACGGATCCAGCGTTAAGAGATGCCTGAGTACCAGGATGTGAACTCAAGAAAGCGCCGGTACTTATCCATATCAATCTCTTGGAAGCTGAAAGAGAACCATAGGATGTTATGGAAGGTTCAAGATGCATTGTATCTCCAGCTAAAACAGTTACTGCATCATGGGCCGTCTGTGCCGTAGTAAAATCAGCAACTATACCTGGAGTATTATTAATTCTCCAAATCTTAGCAAAACAGATGTTACAGATCAATAAACAGGTAATGAAAGAAAAAATCTTGATAGACATGATTTTTAAGTTTGGATGTGATAAGAAGAAAAAGCGAATTACAAGAAACTGGACCAGATACTATTTAAAGACAGAAAGAATAAGCGTAGTAAAATTCTATAGGATCAAACTGGTAAACTATAGAACAATATAATCTTAAGTATGCAGAAATATTGATTATATAGAATATATTTTTAATATAAATTATCCAATGAAAGCTATAAAAGCATAACTCATTAAGGACTATAGCGTTTGAGAATTATCTCGTACGTTGACGATCAGAAGAAAGGATTAAGAAAAAAGGTATTTAATGATAAATAACATTGTTTTTCAAAATCAAGATATCTTAAACACGAATCATGGAAGTGGCAATAATAGTCAGGAAAACATTCAAACTTCTGGTTTGATACGTACAATAAAACAACCACGATATTAAATCATCCGCATATGTTTATTAGTCAATAAAATTCAACAAGTGTGTTTAAAAAGCTCAGTGGTTTAAAAAAATATGCGTTGTATTAAATACCAAATAATTCATGATATATGGACATAAAAAAAGAGCGCAAAAACTGCACTCTTTTTTTATTATTAATTTAAAATCAGTTTGTTTTCACAACTGGTATTGTTTGCATTTGATCACCTGCGATCACTTTGATCATGTAAGTTCCTGCTGCAAATTTGTTAAGATTGATCTTATGTTGATTATTTCCTTTTACTCCTTGGAATGTGAATTGTTGCATAGTCTGACCGGCAACGTCTGTAACAGTTACTGCTACAGTATTAGGCTCATTTAAGTCTAACATCAGGTTAGTATACGCCTGGGCTGGATTAGGATATAAGCTGATAGTGATTGCTTTACTATCAAGCTTGATACTTCTCACTTCGCTGTAAACGTAATGACCATCTCTGTCAACCTCTTTAATGCGATAATAAATAACTCCTGCATTTCTTGCTGATGTAATATTAGCGTCAGTTAAGGTATAAGTCCCAACAGAACCTGCAGAGAAGTTTGCATCAACTGAACCTACTGAACTGAAATCAGATCCGTTATAGCTTCTTTCAACAACAAAAAACTTAGTATTAGGATCCTGATTGGTAACCATCCATGTTAACAAACCATCATTATTTCTCTTAACTGCAGTGAAATCAGTAAACTGAATTGGTAAAGGTCCAGCAGCTGTGAATGTAGCTGTTGAATTAGTATTTAAAGGATTTCGTGGAGATCCTAGAGAAATAGGGCCATAGCTAGTTGTGTTATTAACTGTAACACCAGTTCTTGGATAATACAAAGCAGATCCATTTGAATTCAGGGTTCCTGTGCAATAAAATAAAGCATTGCCAGCTCCAGTTCCACCAGAGCCTCCGTCAGCAATTGTCAATAGAGTAGCGTTATTGCCGTAATTACCACTACCACATCCAGCACCGGAACAGCCAGCCGGAGGACCAAATTGAACTTCCATTACCTGAAATTCTGTATTTGCGGTAACGCCATATACTGGTGATTGACCTGTAAGAATATTATAATTAATATATCCACTTTCAAGATATGGTGTACTAACCTGCCATGTAACACCACTAAATACTGTACTTATCACCGTTAGGGATGGAATTGGCGTTATTGTTTGTGGTAATGCAATATTAAATTGCAACGTAGAAAACAGTGCGCTGGCATTTGTCACGGTAGGCTTTAAATATATTTTGATTCTATTTGAGGCACTACCTGCTCCAAGTGACGCAGCAATCTGCGAAAAGGAACAATTAATAATTAAGCTAGTGCAAATTAGTAATAGAAATTTTTTCATGACGTAAGATTTATAAATAATTAATTTGGTAAAGTTTGTGTTTTGAATCCGGATATATCTA
>JAYVVD010000250.1:0-12242 GCA_043787295.1 Ferruginibacter sp.
AGGCATGGGCGAAATTGCCCTCGTAGGTTTTGCCGCCGCCCTTGCAAATGCTGTGTTCAATGCCACCGGCAAGCGTGTAAGAGATTTACCGATTACGCCGGATAAATTGATTTAGGGTTGGGGGCTGTGGGCGGGGAAACCATATTCATCTTTTGTCCCGGCTTTTCGCTGTACCTCCGCTTTGCTACGGTGCCGCTGCAATCCGGCAGCCTTTGGGGCGGGATAGGAATTTTCAACTTTTATCTTGGTGGAGGTATCTGAAAACAAAAGCCTAATCAAAGATAAAACTATGAATAGTTTATGCACTTCTTTCAAAAAGGAAATAAATTTTAAATTGATACCATATGAGATTTTTAACGATAATTATAATTTCGTTTTCTATTTTTTACATTTCATGCAATAATCGAAAAATTGAAAATGAAAACCAGAATCTAAAGAATGAAATTGAAATATTAAAATTGAGGGATAGTATAACAAAATTAAAAAATAACCCAACAAACAATCAAACAATATTGACTGAAGTTCGGCAAACCGGGTCTAATAGTAAACAACTAGAGAAAATAAACGAGCTGGATTATATAAAGGGATATAAAAATAAATTTCCATCAGATATTAAACTTTTTGAAAACGGGATACTTAAAGACAGGATTATTAAATTGATAGGTGAAAAGAATTTCAGCATGTTTATAAAATATTCCGATGTTCAACCACCGATTGAAATATTAAATGATGAACGGCTATTCTTAAACTGTGGAGCTGCTCATAGTTTTACAATATATGAATCGGCTTTAGATATCAATTTTAAGCTAAACGAAATTACAGTTGGTATTTTAGACAACGATAAAGTATTAATTTTTAGAGAAAACGAACACACGAATTTATCAAGTGAGTTTTACAGTTGGTATGGTAAAGCAAAAAAATATGCGATAAGTAATAAATAAGGGATGCTTAGTTAGTACATTAAAATACAAACTTTGAGACAGCGTAGATAAAAATGGCTTTCAAGTAAATCTATAAGGAATTATTTAGAATAGATTAAAAACATCCTTAATAAATTTTAATATCAGGGGGTGTTGAAAAATATGTCAAAATTGACTACCATAAAAATGTAAATGCCACAACTTTTAATGAACAAAAGCCCTAAAAAATCGTTTTCTAATTGTTTACAATATTTACTTACGACAATACTAACACTCTTTGGTTTGTACCTAGCTGCAATTTTTTTAGGTAAACTAGAGTATGGAATACAGTCTCCGCCCCCGTTGGTGCCCAAACCCCAAACTATCTTACGCCTAGGCTTGGTCTGCGACCAGCCGACCTATTTATAAAAGTTTTTAATAAAATATTACAAGGCAGCGGCTGGTCAAAGACCAAGCCTTGGCGTGTTGCGTATAGTTTACATTATCAACTTGGAGAGACAAGTTTTCCTTTGTCTTAGTTTCCCTCTACCTCGGTTGTTGCTAAAATCAACAATAAATGAAACGCAATCTCCGCCACCATTGGCGCCCCACTTTTAAATATAAAACGCCGAGGCTTGGTCTTTCCGCCCTCGTTGGTGCCCACACCTCAAACAATCACACGCCGAGGCCTGGTCTGCGACCAGCCGACACCTCAACTAAAGTACTCCAATAAAACACTTTAGTAAACCAAACTATCCATCAGAATAATTTATTTTCAATAAATGAATCAACAGCATGCACAGGAATGGCCTCAGTTTTTTACAGCCACCATACAAAATTGGAAACCATTATTAAAAGAAGATAAATACAAAAATCTAATTGTTGATTCACTCAGGTTTCTTGTTACAGAAAGTATGGTTACGATCAATTGTTTTGCCCTACTAGCGCAGAGATGCAAACTCTAGCGCAGAAATGAGGTGTGGCCTTCGTGTGTTAGCTTTCTGTGCGGTCCATTATAATAAACCAAACCTCAACATTTTTTTTATCCTACTAGCGCAGAGATGAGAACTCTAGCGCAGAAATGAGGCGTGGCTTTTGTGCGTTGGCTTTCTGTGCGGTCCATTATAATAAACCAAACCTCAACATTCTTTTGCTTCAACCGCACAGATACCCTTAGGCACTTTGCTGTGCTGCATATCTGCGCTAGAGTATACAATGGTTTTATGCAGCCTATTATAATAAACTAGATCTTTCCTATTTCGACCGCACAGATACCCTTCAACACTTTTGCTCTGGTGCATATATGCGCTAGAAATCATGATACGCTTTTGTACATTTACCCATGAGCAAAAAATATAAGTTTACCGACAACAGCAAATTATATTTTGTAAGTTTCGCAGTCACAAACTGGATAGATCTTTTTATAAGAAATGAATACAGAACTATTTTAATTGATAGTATAAAACATTGCCAGGCGGAAAAAGATTTAGAATTATATGGATGGTGTATTATGACTAGCCATGTGCATTTAATTATTGGCACGTCAGGTAATTTACTTAGCAATATTATGAGAGATTTAAAAAGGTATACCTCAGAAGAATTACATAAAGCAGTTGCAAACCATAAAACGGAAAGCAGAAAGGAATGGATGCTTTGGCTTATGGAAAGGGCTGCAAAGAAAGCAACTAATAATGCAAGATTCCAATTATGGCAACCTGAAAACCATCCAATAGAACTAGCCACCCAAAAAATAGCTTGGCAAAAATTAAATTACATTCATCAAAACCCTGTAGAAGCAGGCTTTGTAAAAAACAGTATAGATTGATTGTGTAGCAGTGCAGCAGATTATAATGGCGGCAGAGGGTTGTTAGATATTTTACTGTTAGATCCAATGATAATTTAGTTTGCCGCACAGATACCCTTCACCACTTTTCCTACTAGCGCAGAGATACGAACTCTAGCGCAGAAATGAGGCGTGGTTTTTAGCGAGTTAGCTTTCTGTGCGGTCCATTATAATAAACCAAACCTCAACATTTTTTTACTTCAACCGCACAGATACCCTTGCGCACTTTGGTGTTCTCCGCCCCCGTTGGTGCCCAACCCTTAAAGCATAATACGCCAAGGCTTGGTCTTTGACCAGCCGACCCGTAAATCAAATACTTCAATAAAAGTTTGTGTAAACCAAACTATCCTACAGAATAATTTATTCTCAATAAATGAAACATCAGTATGCACAAGAATGGCAGCAATTTTTTACAGCCACCATACAAGAATGGAAACATTTACTAAAAGAAGATAAATGCAAATTAGTTATTGCTCCGCCCCCGTTGGTGCCCAACCCTTAAAGCATAATACGCCAAGGCTTGGTCTTTGACCAGCCGACCCATCAATTAAAGTACTTCAATAAACACTTAAGTAAACCAACCTATTCTCTTTGCCCCCGTTGGTACCCAACCCTTAAAGCATAATACGCCAAGGCTTGGTCTTTGACCAGCCGACCCGTAAATCAAATACTTCAATAAAAGTTTGTGTAAACCAAACTATCCATCAGAATATTTATTTTCAATAAATGAAACCACAGTATGCACAAGAATGGCCGCATTTTTTTACAGCCACCATACAACAATGGAAACCATTATTTGAAGAGGACAAATACAAAAATATAATTGTTAATTCACTCAAGTTTCTTGTTACAGAAGCCCTCTATTATCCTTAGAGTTAAGCGAAGCGTTTCTAAGGATTTATAAATAAATGAGAGACTTCGTCTCGAACAATAATATTAATTTTAAAAATGGGTTTGCATGGATACAAAATAAGAAACTAACAAGCTGTGCATTTTTTAACTTTTGCAACTGTGCAATGGATTGATATATTTACAAGAAGTGATTATGTAGATATTATGGTTGATAGCCTTGCTTATTGCCAAAAAGAAAAAGGTTTACTAGTACATGCTTATTGCATTATGCCAAACCATTTACATTTAATTATCTCAGCTTTAAATAATAATTGTCCGACATTATAAGAGATTTTAAAAAATTCACCTCAGCAAAAAAAATTTACAACCAATTGAAGAAAATAAAAAAGAGAGCAGAAGAAATTGGATACTGTGGCTATTTAAAAAGCAGGTGAAAATAACGAACGTAATACCACTTACCAATTTTGGCAACAGGATAACGACCCAATAGAATGCAGTGCTGAAGAAATATTAAGAACGAGAATGAATTATTTGCATGAGAACCCTGCGAAAGGAGGTTTTGTTTGGGAAGCAGAAGATTATAGGCACAGCAGTGCTATTGATTATTACACTACGGGAAAAGGATTATTAGAAATACATAGATAATTTCTAGATGGATGGTAGATGAGTAAATACTCATCTTTATTCGAAAATCTGTAGAGACGCTGCGCTTAATTCTACGGATAGTGCAGGTTTCCATTTATTAAAGATAATTACAAAATCGAATCGCTTTTCAGATAAATCATTTCGGTTAGTGCAGATACCAAATCGATAAGAAAAATATTTCAATAATGTCGACTTCAGGTAACTACCGTTAATCAGTTTTTAATGTGATTTAAATCATATTTATCCTTTTACATTAACTCTACCTTGTTATAAATTACTAAATATTTTTATAAATGAAAAAGAAAACTTATTTATCTAGATTTTTAAAAATTACAGTATTTGGTATGCTTCTATTACTTGGTTACCATTTTAGCCAAGCCCAATCCAAGTTATGGCCGGTTCCTATAAATGCTGTAAATACAAAAAATCCATTGGTGAAGGATGCTGCTTCAATCAAGATCGGGAAAATTCTTTACGAAAATTATTGTACACCTTGCCATGGGGATAAAGGTAAAGGGGATGGTGTTGCGTCTGCAGCGCTTAATCCCAAACCTGCTAATCATACTTCTCCTGCAATACAGGCAGAAACGGATGGTTCATTGTTTTATAAGATTTCCACTGGGCATGGTGCAATGCCTAAATATAATGCTTCACTAAATGAAACCCAGAGATGGGCACTTGTTAATTACATCCGAACCCTTGCTAAGAAACCTAAATAGTTTATCTAACCCCATTCATTTTTCTATTTTATAATAATGAAACCAATAAATTTAAATTGCTATGAAATCGATTAAAAAACTAATAGAACAATTACTGGTAATTTTTGTGCTGTTATTGTTTTCTGCTTATGCAACAGCTCAACAAACCACTGCTGTAGTTGATTCTTCTCTTCTTGACAGAATAGATGCCTTGGAAAAACAATCTGCATACACAAAGCCGGGAGATAGTCATTTTATGGTAGTAGGACTGGTAACTTTTGGTGCCGTAAGTAATAAAACCACTACCACTTTCGGAGGTTCCAAACAGGTTTTAAAAACCAGCAGTTTGGCCGATGCCAACCATTATGAATTTAGCCCCATGTTTCTCTGGAGGCATGGTAAAAAATTTCTACTCGAATTTGAACCCTCTTTTAGTAAAGGCTCTCTGAGTGTTAACTGGGGAGTCATTTCTTATTTTGCCTTACCCGGGTTAATCATCCGTGGCGGATATTTGGTATTACCTTTTGGTGCTTATAATAAGAGGTTAGCCGCCGGGTGGATTAATAAATTAGCTACAGACCCGATAGGCGTAGCTGGTGCTACAGATTATGGACTTGAGGCAGGAGGCGGATTTCAGGCAGGAAGTATGAAATGGAATTATGATGTTGCTATTTCCAACGGAATGCAATTACTGCCAGATGGCAGTCTTCAAACAGTTGGTATAACCGATAATAACAGAAACAGAACAATTACCGGAAGAATAGGCTGGCTACCTTTTTCAAACTCCTCGCTTGAACTCGGTGCTTCCCTAATGACAGGAAAAGTTGGGGATGCAGGTCTTAAAACTGAAAATATGAAAGCCAATCTATATGCAATAGATATGAGTCTGATAGAAAATCTAAAACCTTTTCAACTAAATATAAAAGGGCAATACAGTGTTACCAATGTAGGCAACGCAACTTATGTAAATCCGATAGATACCACTGGTACGTACAGTTTTAATAACCACACTAAAACGGGTTATATCATGGCTGCCTTGAGGCCCATATTTAGCCCTAATAATATCATCAAAAATTTTGAAGTGGCTGCCCGATATGGAAATTACACTACGCCAGCTAATTCTGTATGGGGAGCTACCAATAACTCACTGGCCTTGGGCCTTAATTATTGGTTGAGCTGGAGAACGGTAGTAAAATTTACCTACGAAGCAATTAAAGGAACTAATACGGTAAACACAAATATCGGCGGTGTCCCAGGTTCTATTACTCAATCTAATTCTATGTACCTGCAATTTTCTATACAACTATAAAACCAGCAACAATGAAAATAATACATAGTAGCAAACTAACCGTTTTAATTATTATACTAATACTGATAGGATCAGTGAATATAGTGCTGAATAGCTGCGCTGTTAGTCAAAAAGTGGCCAAAAAATCTGGGTCTCAATTATGGGCTGAAAATTGTCAGCGATGTCACAATACTCCGTCCCCATCAACTTATTCGCCTGAAAAATGGGAAACAATTGGAATGCACATGCAAAGCAGAGCCTTGATTACAGATCTTGAAAGGGAGAAAATTGTGGAGTTTTTAAAACAATAGTGTTTTAATATTCATAACATAAAGTCTAATTAATCCTTGGATTTATTTACATAAAATTGCCAAGA
Organism: Ferruginibacter sp.; assembly: GCA_043787295.1. Taxonomy (GTDB): domain Bacteria; phylum Bacteroidota; class Bacteroidia; order Chitinophagales; family Chitinophagaceae; genus Ferruginibacter. Next base: position 6,602 of record JAYVVD010000250.1, read on the forward strand.
CCGTTCAGGCTATAGTGTTTGTATTTATTTATTTTATAATTACAAAGTAATTTGTAGTGCCAACTATTGATATGTTGCTGCTGTTATTTTTGATAGGCTTTGTTGCATTAGCATTAGTTTTTTATAAAGTGATCTGAAACAGGTAACCCGCCAATTGGAACATAAAACCACCGATAAAAAAAGGCGTTTTGATAAGGCTATTACTTTTTGCAGAATGTATTACCTGATTTTTTTTTTGCTAAATCAATTTTTAAAATACAGCATCTAAACCTGTATCATACATTAAGGTTTGTCTGTTTGTTTTTCTTCGGCATTTGCATCCATGCCTATTATAAAAACCAATAAAAGATAATTCTACTGGTTGGTGTCTCCCCCAACCGGAATTAAAGAATTTGTTTCCATTTATTAAAGATAATTACAAAATCGAATCGCTTTTTTCAGATAAATCATTTCGGTTGGTGCGGATACCAACCGATAAGAAATAAAGCAATGATAAAATACTTTCGCCCACGTCGGCAACTTTTAATAATTAAAAATTATTATAACCAACTAGAAGTCAAGGCGTGGTCTCATTAAAGTCATCAGTACCATTTTTATAAAATTTATGCTGTTTGTTTTTGTAAAGGCTTCAATTTTAGGGACGATGTAAGGATAATATTTTAAGGCATAGAATCTCTATGTAAATAATTTCAGCTGCTGCTTTTTCGCATGCCACTAACAAAATCCTTTCTTATATTTACGTGTATGATACAACGCATAATTTTAGCTTTCACTACACTGTTTTTGACCCATGACTCCATCGCACAAAATAAAAATATGGCTGCACAGCGTTGGGCTGACAGTGTATACAAAAAACTATCAAAAGATGAACGCATTGCACAGCTAATGGTAGTGCGGCTTTCCACCATTGATAGCAAAACAAAGACTGTCACATTTTATGATGATATGGTTGAAGGGTTAATAAAAAAATACAATATTGGGGGTATCTGTATTTTTCAGGGCAGTCCGGTAAAGCAGGCAAACATCATAAACAGGCTTCAAAGCAAAGCAAAAACACCCATATTAATGTGTATAGATGCAGAGTGGGGTGTTGGCATGCGCCTTATTGATAGCGTGCTGCCACTGCCAAGGCAAATGATGCTTGGTGCTATGAAAGATGAAACTATTGTTTACCGTTACGGGCAGTTGGTGGCAGAACAATGTAAAAGAATAGGGCTGCAGGTAAACTATGCGCCTGTTGTAGACATCAATAATAACCCAAATAACCCAGTAATAAACGATCGTAGTTTTGGCGAAGACAAATACAAAGTTGCCGCTTTTGGTGTGCAGTACATGAAGGGTTTGCAGGATGCGGGTGTCATGGCATGCGCAAAACATTTTCCCGGGCACGGCGATGTAGCTACAGATTCTCATTTTGATTTGCCGGTGATAAATAAAAGCATGGCGCAACTCGATTCGCTGGAACTTTATCCTTTCAGAAAAATATTTGAGGCAGGAGTAGGCAGTGTAATGCTGGCGCATTTATATATACCTGCCATTGATACCACAGCCAATCGTGCGACATCATTATCTCCGCAAAATATAAACGGACTTTTGCGCACACAACTCAATTACCAAGGGTTAACTTTTACTGATGCGCTGGAAATGCAGGGCGTTAAAAAGTTTTATCCTGATGGGGCTGCAAGTGTACAATCTTTAATAGCTGGTAATGATATGCTTTGCCTGCCGGGAGATATTCCCCTTGCTATTAAAAAAACCAAAGAGGCAATAAAGAAAAAACAACTGAGCTGGGCTGATATAGAAATGCACTGCAAAAAAGTGTTGGCTGCAAAATATGCTTATGGTCTGCAAAATTTACAGCCAATCAATACCAGCAATTTAACAGTTGATTTAAATGCAGGTATTCCTGCCATGAAAAGACTCGTAGCAGAAAACGCTACTACACTTGTTGCAAAAAAAGATGCTTCCTTTTTTCCATTAAGAAATACAAAAAAAGGAGAGATAGCGTTTGTAGGCTTTGGTATAACTACAGAAAATGAGCTGGCTAAAAGAATGAGACAAGATTACAATGCAACCGTGTTTTATAGTGGTGACAGTGACCTTTTGAACAAAATAAAACAATACAAAAAAATAGTAATAGGAATACACAATGTTGGCAGATATGCAGCCAGCAATTTTGGTTTTACAAAAAACAATCTTAATTTATTAAATACCCTTCAGCAAAATGAAAACAGCATTTCATTTTTATTTGGAAATGCATATGCTTTAAAAAATATGTGCGCTGCTGCTAATATGGTTGTATGTTATGAAGATGATGACATTGTGCAGGGTACGGCAGCAGATTTTTTGCAGGGTAAACTTTTTTATAAAGGCACTTTACCTGTAACTGTATGCGAAAATTTAAAATATGGTTTTGGTATAGAAACTGCAGTTACAAAACCTATGTTTGAAAAGCTTGCTGCTGATAAAGTAAACCAGACAGTCCTTTACAAAATAGATTCAATAACCACAGATGCGATTGATAAAATGGGTATGCCCGGTTGTGTGGTTTTGGCATTAAAAGATGGAAAGATTGCTTACGAAAAAGCCTTTGGCAATTTTACATACGAAAAAAAAAAGCCCGTAACACTTCAAACTGTTTATGATCTGGCATCTGTAACAAAAATAGCTGCCACCACCTTAAGCATAATGAAGTTGTACGAAGATGGAAAGCTAGATCTAAAAAAAAGGCTGCTTGATTATTTACCTGAGACAGTTGGTAGCAACAAAAGCGATTTGGTAATAGAAGATATTTTATTGCATCAGGCTGGGCTTGTTGCCTATATCCCTTTTTACAAAGAAACGCTGGATGCAACTGGTAAACCATTGCCAACTATATTTTCACCAACCGCAAATGATTCTTTCAGCATTGCCGTAACAGAAAATCTTTACATGAACAACGCCTGGAAGGATACCATTTATAAAAGGATACTTACAAGTGCTGTTGGCCCAAAGGGTAAATATATTTACAGCGATAATGATTATATATTTTTGGGGAAAGTGGTGGAACATTTAACCGGTTTGCCAATGGATAAATATGTGCTGCAAAACTTTTACGAGCCTATGCAGCTGCAGAGCACAGGCTACGATCCTTTACTGCGCAACAATGTCGAAGACATTGCCCCCACAGAAAATGAAAAAATCTTTAGAACACAATTAATACAGGGAACAGTACATGACCCCGGTGCTGCAATGATGGGTGGTGTTGCAGGGCATGCAGGTTTGTTCAGTAATGCTTATGACTTAGCTGCCATCATGCAAATGTTGCTGGATGGCGGTAGTTTTAAAGGCCATCAGTATTTTAAAAAACAAACAGTAGATCTGTTTACTGCTTACCAAAGTACCAACAGCAGGCGGGGTTTTGGTTTTGATAAACCGGAGAAGGACAATGGTACAAGAAAAGAACCTTACCCAAGCATACAGGCTTCTCTATTTACGTTTGGACATACAGGCTTTACCGGCACCTGTGCCTGGGCCGACCCTGCAACAGGAATGGTATTTGTTTATTTAAGTAACAGGGTATACCCGGATGTAAGTAACACAATGCTTAAATTAAATGTTCGCGGTAAAATAATGGATGTCCTTTATGATGCAACAAGAACAACGCCTGTCAATAATTAACACGCTGGTAGATACCGAATCTGCACAAAAAATCTAAAGATTTTAAATTCAAATATTGTCTTCAGAGTACAACTAAAAAAAGTCATTTTCATAGGTAATACTTATTAGCACAATGGACGCCAAAACTATATCAGTAAACGATTACGATTATCTGCTACCCGATGATCGTATTGCAATGCATCCGCTTACAGAGAGAGATGCATCTAAACTACTTGTTTATAAAAGCGGTGTTATTACAGAAATACTCTTCTCAGCTATTGATGGATATTTACCCGCTAAGAGCCTGCTGGTTTTTAACAACAGCAAAGTAATAAATGCACGGATAAAATTTACCAAAACTACCGGAACTGTAATAGAAATATTTTGCCTGGAACCCCATGGAAAAATAACAGATTACAGCAGCGTTATGACATCTACAAATGCAGTGCAGTGGAAATGCCTAGTAGGCGGTGCAGCAAAATGGAAGGATGAAATACTGCAAAAAGAAATTGAAATATCAGGCGAAAAAATAATATTGTATGCAAAGAAAATTGCTAAACTAGCCGAGGCTTTTATTGTGGAATTATTTTGGGAATCAACAGCTTTTTGCTTTGCAGAAATTATTGAAATTGCAGGTAATGTTCCCTTGCCGCCATATATAAAAAGAAAAACAGATGGAGATGACAGCAGCCGTTACCAAACCATCTTTGCAGCTCATGAAGGCTCTGTTGCAGCACCAACCGCAGGGCTGCATTTTTCACCAGCACTTTTTGAAAAACTTGCAGCTAAACATATTGAGAAAGCATTTGTAACGCTACATGTAGGGGCTGGAACTTTTAAGCCCGTAACGGCTGAAACCATGCAGCAGCACATAATGCATGCAGAATATATTGATGTAGATATTGCAACAATTGAAGACTTAAAGAACAACATTGGTAACATTACTGCAGTGGGTACGACCTCGCTACGAACACTCGAATCTCTTTATTGGATGGGTATAAAAATACATGCCAATGCAGAACTAAACAACCCCGAAATATTGCAGTGGGATGTGTATGAAAACGAAATGGCAGCAGTAAATTTTTCAGCGGTAGAGGCATTAAATTTTTTAACGGACTGGATGAATGCAAAAAATAAGAAAACACTGTTTACCCGTACACAGATTTTAATTGTACCGGGTTATAAATTTCGCATAGTAAATATGTTGGTAACTAATTTTCACCAGCCCCGATCTACCTTATTGTTGTTGGTTGCTGCAGCCATTGGGAATGACTGGAAGAAAATATATGACTATGCAATTCAAAACGATTTTAGGTTTTTAAGTTATGGCGATGGGAATTTGTTGTTCCTTTAATGGATAAATAAAAGTACTCAAAATTAAATTTTTAAGGCTGTATCGTAACTGGTGTGCCTACAGGAATGTAACTGTAAAGATCTTTCATTTCAGAATATTTTACAGATACACAGCCATCGGTCCAGTTGTAAAAATTATCAACTGTCCACTCCTCTTCGGGCCTTGTTGCATGTATGGCAATTCCATCGCCAATGCGGGCATTTGCGGGTACTAAACCTTTTGCTTTTCTCTCGTTAAATTTGCGGTAGCTTTCTTCATTAGGGTAATTGAGTAATAATTCTGGTCCCCATTTGTTATGTATCTTTTTTAAAACTATTTTAAAAGAACCTGTTGGTGTTTTTCTGTCTCCTTCCCTCATTTTATCGCCCAAGTCTCTGCTCCCAAAAACTATAGGGTAAGTGGCATACCAGCCTTCGCTGTCAAATACTTTTAATTCGTAATTCTTTTTAGAAACAATAATATAATAAGGATTTGAAGTGAGGATGCGAAAAGCTGTTTTTACAGATTTTTTGTTCAATGTTCTAAATGTTCCGCCGGTTGGTGAAAAGGATAAAAGACCGCCAACAAAAAAAATTGCAACTATGCAACGTATAAAATAGATTTTCATTTTCTACCTACTATTAAAGGGTTTCACAGCATCGGATAATA